>JAJRTI010000984.1 GCA_024278415.1 Planctomycetota bacterium
CGGTTCGAAGGCGCGGCGCGGGATCTGATCGCGGAGAGCGGAGGCCGGGTGGTCATGACCGCGGGCGACGCGATCATGGCCTGCTGGCAGTCGAAAGAGGCGCTGTCCAAGGCCGTGCACCAGGCCATGGCCATGATGGATAGGCTCAAGCTTGACAATGCCAAACGCCGGCGGGCCGAGCACATTCGCGTGCGGGTTGGCATCCACTGCGGCACGGTCATGCGGCTCCAAGACGGCGACCTCATCGGCCATGCGGTGAACGTGGCCGCTCGCGTCCAGACCGCGGCCGTGCCGGATGAGATTCTCCTCTCGCAGGAAGCGGTGGAGGAGGGGCAGCGGCTCGGCGACATGCCGCGCGTGCGGAAGGTGGGCTGGTTCGCGCTCAAGAACATTGACGAGCCGCAGATGCTGTACTGCGTCGAACGTCGCCGGGGCGGGCACGTGAGGCGCGCGGTGCGCGAGGGCTTCGGCCGCGCGTTCGATCCGCGGCAATGGCCGATCAGCGCGTGGGTGTTCATGATTATCGGCGCGCTCTTCACCGCGGGCTGCTTTGTTAGGGACGAAGCAGGCCCACTCTTCGCTCGCCCGGCCGCGGCCGCCGCGGTCATGGCGGCCGCGTTCGTGGGGTGGACCCTGATTTGGGCCGGGTACCAGTGGCGCACGGTCTCGCCTTGGCATCGCATCTCCAAGATTGCGCTTGCCGTGCTCTGGTTCCTCATCATGGCGGCCGTGGGCGCCGCGGCCCAGTTGCTATAAATGGGGCGGCTGAGACGAGCATGGGATGGCGCCAAGCGCGAGGTGGATGTGTACCGCCGCGTCCTCTGCGACCCCCGCACCCCCCGCCTCCCCAAGTTCCTGCTCGGGCTCGCGGTCGCGTACCTCGTCTCGCCCATCGACCTCATCCCCGACTGCATCCCCGTGCTGGGGCACTTGGACGATCTCGTTGTCGTGCCCGGATTGGTGGGTGCGGCCCTTTGGCTCGTGCCGAAGGTGGTCGTGGCAGACGCGCGGCGGGCTGGTGGCGGAGATGCTGGCAACGGCCAACCTTGACGGGAATGGGCTGGGGCGCAGGCGGGTGTCGGCGCCCACGCGCCCCCAAGTTGTGTCTGATTCGCAGGCGCCAGGGAAAAGCCCCTTGCGCAAGGGGCCGCGCGCCCATAGAATCTAGTGCAGTGATATCAGCCTGAGCGCTCGTGGGGCCATGCGGGCCGCGCCGAGCCGTCAGTCTGTCTTCGACGACCCGACTCCGATCTCCCGGAGGATCCCCTGCTGTGAGAACCCACAGGACAATTCTCGCCTTGATGGCCATGCTCGCCCTCGCGCTTGCGGGCTGCGTGAACTTTGGCGGCGTGGAGGTGATCACCAAAGAGGAGGCGCTCCAGAACCAAGTCGCCGGCGTCATGGAGCAACTGGACGACGACGTCATGCTGTACGAGTCCGTGCGGGGGGTCGATGAGGACGGCAAGCTGAAAGACCCGCCGCAGATCACCGAGAGCAAGCGGCGCGTCATTGAGGCCATGCAGAGCCGGCAGTTCAACGCGGACGACATCCATTCGTTCCTGGCTGAAGGTTGTGCCCGGGAGAACAACCGCGGCCTGCTGGACTACTTCCAGACGGAGAGATGCAAGCAGGACGCGGAGCGGGAGCGCTTCGTCAAGGCGATCATCGCGGAGGAGAACCACGACCGCATGGTGATCATGCACCGCGTGATCGACGAGGACGAGACCCTGACCGACGCCGACCTCCCGCGTGTGCAGCGCGTGTTTGCCGCGATCAACCGAGACGCCGCTCCGGCCGGCGTGTGGGTGCAAAAAGAGGACGGCACGTGGGCGCAGAAGCCTGCGGCTGCTGGCAAGTGACCGCGCCATGCCGCACAGGGCATGGCCGACAGCCCCACATCATCGCCTTCCCAATACCGAGGCTATGACATGAAGCGAACCCTGACCATCCTGGCGCTGGTCGCGGCCGCCGCCGTTGTCGGCTGCAACAGCACGGCCCGCCTGCGCAAGAACCTGCCCAACGCACTGGCGACGCCAGGCGACAGCGGCCTGTTCGTGGCCACGCCCCTCACGACCGACACGGCCCACGAGACGCGGTTCGACGTGTCGAAGCAGGGACGCCTCGTGTTCGCATCCGACCGCACGGGCAACATGGAACTCTGGGCGCGCTCGGCCGACCCCAACGCCGTGGAGCAGCCCAAGCGCCTCACGAGGCACTCCGCCATCGACGACGCACCGGCCTTCTCGCCCAATGGCAAACGCATCGCATTCGTCACCCATCGCGATGACGCACGCGGCGACATCGCCATCATCCCCGCGTCCGGCGGCAAGCCCACGATCCTCACCAACCGCGACTCCGCGGACGGCGAGCCCTGCTGGGCGCCCGGCGGCAAACGCATCGCATTCACCCGGCGCAATATCGCATCGGGCGACGAGCAGATTTACACGGTCGACGTGAAGACGCTCGCGCAAGCGCCCCTGACGGAGGAGGGCGGCCGCAGCCCCAGCTATTCCCCCAACGGCCGATTCCTGGCCTACACCTGCTTCAAGGGCGACCGCACCGGGAATATCTGGGTCATGGATATGGCAAACCTTGAGCCGACGCAACTGACCCAAGGGCCCGCCATTGACGGGTTCCCCTGTTGGTCCGACGACGGCAGTTGGGTCTATTTCACCCGCTTCTCCGAAGACACCAACGGCGACGGCAAGGTCTCGGTCGAGGACAACGGGAGCATCTGGCGCGTGAGCTTCGACGACAAGCGCCGGGAGGTGCAGCTCACCAGCGGCCGGTTCTTCGACTTGTTCCCGCGCGTGCGCGCTGGGCTGCTCTACTACACGACCAACGAGCACGGCAACTCGGACGTGGTCGTGATCAACGCGGAGGGCCGCGTGCCGGCCGCGCCCGACATCGAGGCCGCGCGCACGATCGCCCAGAAACAGATCGACGCCATTCCCCGCTCGCCGTACGACGCCGTCGTCGCGTTGCGCCGCGTGATCGCGGACCACGGCGACAGCGAAGAACGCAAGGACATCCTCGCGTGGGCGCGGCTGGAAATCGCCAAGCAGTACGACGAACTGAAGCGGCTCGACCAGGCCAAAGCCGAACTGCGCCGGCTCATCGAGGACTACCCGACCGCCCTCGAGCAGGTCGGCTTGGCCAAGGTCCGCCTGGCCTGGTACCAGGCGCAGGGCGACCAGACCTTGGCCGATGCCGTGCGCGAGGCCTGCCTAGACAAGTCCGCACACGCGTTGCTCGACGTGGCCAAGGACGCCCGCATGGCCGCGAGCGTGCGCGCGGTGGCTTGGCTGCGAGCCGGCGATACCTACGACCTGCTGGACGACACGGACAAGGCAGTGGACGCGTATCAGCGCGTCATCGAGAGCTTCCCAGAAGCCCGCGCCACGTGCGCGGAGGCCGCCCTGCACAAGGCGCGCATCTATCGCCGGCTCCAAGCCAAGGTCGGCGCGACCGAGGACCCCCGGCAGCAGCAGCAGACCCTGAAGACCTACCTGGACATTCTGCGCCACTATGCCGATGTGCGGCCCGTGTGCCAAGACGCAGCCCGGGAGGCCATCGACCTGATCCTCGAAGGCCAGGTGGGCGTGCAAGACCAACTGCGCCGCGTGGTGAAGCAATACGCGGATATGCCCGTGCTGCCGGCCATGGCGCAAAACCGCATCGCGGACGTGTACTACCGCAACAACGAGTTCGCTCGCGCAAAGGATGAGTACCGCAAAGTCATCACCGGCAAGGCGTTCGCCAACGAGCCCGAGCAGATCGCCGCGGCCCAGTTCGCGCTGGCCCAGATCCTCTACGAGGAGACGCAATACAAGAAGTGCCTCGACATCTACGCGCAGTTGACCGATGAGCAACGCCGCAACACGCCCGAGGTGTTCAAGCTCGCCCGGCGCAAATACATCCGCAGCACGCTCGACAAGGCCGACCGCGAGTTCCGGCTCAAGGACGTGCGGCTCGCGCTCAAGACCTACCGCGGGCTCATGACGTACGACTGGCACATCGTGCAAGCCCACCGCGGGTACATCGAATGCCACGACGTGCTGGACGCGGTGGCGAGGAGAAGAGGCCAGGCGCCCACCCTGGTGAAGAAAGTGCGGGACTTCTACAAGGACCGGGCCGAGAAGTCGCTCGCGGCCGGCAAGCCCGACGCGGTCGCACTCTACGGCTGGGGCCTCGCGGCCACCTACCTCAGGCCCTTCCGCTTCGACGTGGCCGAAGCGAAGATCCAACTCGCGACCGTGGTCGAGCCGCGGGTGCCGTACTTCCATCAGACCTTGGGCTGGATCTACGAGCAACGCTACCGCCGCGACCCGCGCACCCTCTGGCTTCAGAAGTGCATCAGCCGCTACCAGATCGCCGTCGCGCTGCTCGACAAGGAGCAAGACCCTCGCGGCTACGCGGACCTGATGGGCAACTTGGGCAACGCCTACCTCAAGCTCGGCAACGTGGTGAAGGCCCACGAGTATTACGCCGCGCGCGAGGCCACAGGCGAGCCGTTCCGGCGCATGGAAACGCAAGCGCGGTTCTACGAAAACTACGCGGAGACCGCGAGCCAACTGCCCCAGCCCGACTACGCCAAATCGACAAGCCTGTACGGAAAAGCGCTCAGGGCCGTGGACAGCGTGCCCGGCGACCGCACGCTCTGGCGCGCGCAAATCTGGGCCAAGCGCGGGCTCAGCTACCAGGAAGGCCGGCAGTACGCCGAGGCGGTCAAGGCCTTCCGCCACGCGCGCGTGCTTTACAGCCAGTTGGCCAAGAAGGCCCAGACGCCGGCTGAGAAGACGCGATACCTGGAAAGCGCCCGCCTCCACACCCGCAACGTCGCCTACAACACGTTCAAGCTGGCCCAGTCGACCCAAGACCGCTCTCAGGCCATCTCGCTGCTCGCGCAGGCCCGAGAGGAATACAAGGGCGCGCTGGCCGGCCTGGAGGGTGGGCAGAAGGGAGACCTGAAATGACCCCGTCCCGTTCCCCGCGGCAGAAGCGTCGATACACGGCCTGCGCGGCCCTGTTGTGCGCGCTGGCCTGCGGCTCGTGTATCACGCTCAAGCACGACGTGCAACTCGGGAAAAACGCGTCCCAAAGCGCTCGCGGCTTCAGCCCCCAAGCCGAGCGCCGCATGATTTACACCTATGTGGGACGCATCTACGAGTCCGTCGAGGACTACCCCCACGCGATCGACTTCTTCAAGAAAAAGCTCGACGCGTATCCCACCCACCCCGCGTCCGGCCAGCGCGCGATCATGGACGCCGAGCGCGCGGTCGTCCTCAACCAGATGGGCACGTACGCCTACCGCCTGGGACGCTACGACGAAGCGCTGAACTACTTCCGCCGCTCGCTGCGCCTCACGCGTGAGCAGGACATCCTGCACGGCGAAGTCGTGAACAGCGCCAACATCGGGAAGGTGGTCGTGCAAGCGCTCGCCGGCGCAAGCGAGCGCGAGGCCCTGTCCGAGGGCGCGAGCGGCCGCCTCGTCGAAGCGGCCCAAGCCCAGCGCCGGGCCCTCAAGCGTATTGACGAGTCGCCCGAGTACCGGCACCCCGAATACCGCGTCTACTTGCGCGCCAACCTGGCCGCGCTCGCACAGCACGCGGCCGCCATCGGCGTCATGCTGCCCCTCAAGGTCGAAGAAAAGGGATAGCCGCCGCGTGGGCCGTGGAGAGAACCCGCCGGCCGGTCCAAAGGCCGGCTGTCTTCCAATAGGAACCCGAAGGATGAGCCGACACCATCCAAGACACCACCGACAGGCCTTGGCCCTGCTGGCGCTCGCGGCCGCCGGGCTCTGCGCGTCGTGTAAGCCGATCCAAGTCGAAGTCACGCTGATCGACGAAGCGACCCGCTTGGAGCAGGAGATCACCGGCACGTACCAAGACATCGGCCGGTCGGTCGAACTCCAGCCCACGCCCCAGGCCCTCGGCCTGCCGGCGAAAGATCCGAGCAAACTCGGGCTCGCGAAGTTCACGCTCGAACAAGGCGTCAAAGACCTCCGCACCGCGCTCGCCGCGCTCCCGGACCAGAAACTGCCGCCCACGGAGAGCCGCGCCGCGATCGAGGCGCGGCTGCGCTACAACCTCTTCTCCACGCTCCACGCACTGGGCCAAGCGGGCGAGGCGAAGCAGGAGCTGGCCGCGGCCAAGCGCCTCGCGCAGCAGCGCCGCATGCAGGACCTGCTCTGGAAGATCCAGATCGAAGAGGCCGCGCTCGCGCCGGCCGGCCAGCGGCCGGCGCTCATGCAGAAGGCCAGCCAGACGCTGTTCAGCACCCCTCTGTTCATGCTCTCCGACGCGCCCATCGACCGCGCGCTGCGCGCGGCGCTTCAGCAGCGGATCGTGGCCGATACCCTGGCCGGCAAACTCGGCGGCCAAGACGACGCGGAACGCGCGGAGGCAGCGCTGAACGCGGTCGAGACCTTCGCCGCGCTGCCGCTGTGCATTTTCATGGCGCAGCTTGGCGAGCCGCTTGGCCCGGGCGAGGCCAAGCAGATTTACCAAGACGTGTCCGGCCTCCGCAAGCAGGCCATCGTGCTGCACTCGCAACTCCTGCGCCTCGATCCTCCGGCCGACGCCAACGCCGAACAGGCGCTCGCCGCCCGCGCCGCCAAGCTCGACAAGGTCCTGCAAGCCTTGGCTGAAAAGGCCGCAGACGCGGACAGCGTCCGCTTCGGCCGCTTCTACTACTTCCAACCCGTCGAGGCCATGGACGTGCAGGGGGAGCTGTCTGAGGAGGCCGTGTACGTGCGCTACTATCTCGCCGGCCGCAAGCTGCATGTGTGGACCATGAACGTGGACGGCATCACCTACCGCCGCGTGGACGTGGACGCGGCGTTCCTCGACACGATCGACCGCCTCAGCCGCGACGCGCTCGACTTCTCCGACGCCGACCTGCCGCGGCTTGCCGCGGTCTTGCTCAACCCCATCGCCCAGGATCTGTCGAAAGCCAAGCGCATCTACATCGTGCCCGGCCATCGGCTTTTGTCGCTGCCGTGGCCGGCGCTGCCTCTGGGCGGGGCCATGCTCTGCGCGCGCGCGCCGATCGCGTTCGCTCCCAGCGGGCTGAGCCTCGTCATGGCCAACCAGGTGCGCAACCTCTTCAAGCGCAGCGTGGCCTTCTTCCCCAGGGAGACGGGCGACGAGTCGTTGCGCAACCAGGTCAGCCGGACTTTCCAGCGCATGACGACCACGACCGAAAAGAAAGTCACCCCGCAGAACGTGTCGGCCGTGCTCCGCAGCAACGACGTCGCGTACGTGGGGCCGTCCTACGTGCTCCACTTTTCCCGGCCGTGGCAGAGCTACTTCGCATTCAACGGCTCCGCCACGCTTCGACGCACGCGGCTGCGCGACCTCGCCGCGGTCGACTTCACCGGCCAACTCTTCGCGATGGCCGACGTAGACGGCTCGACCTTCCGGTCCGCGCGCGACCTGGAGCCGCTCGAACGGACCGTGGACGTGCTGGCCGCCATCGGCGCGCCTACCGTGCTGCTGGCCCTGCCGGCGCGCGGCTCGAAAGCGAGCACGCAACTCTGGAACAGCTTCTTCGACAAGTTCACCAAACTGCCGCCCGGCGAGGCCCTCCGCCAGGCGCAGATCGAAGCGGCCCAAGCGGCCCCCGGCGACAAGGGGTGGACGCGGCTGCGTATCTTCGGCCACTTGGGCATGGACCAGGCCCAGGCCGAGGAGTTCGCGGAGGAGCAGTACGGCCAGATCGTGGCCGAGCGGGCCCAGGCGATTCGGGCCAAGGACTGGCCCGCAGTGTTGCGGCGATGCGAACAAGGCATCGAACTGATCCGCTTCCTGCCGCAGCGCAAAGGGGACGCGATTGCGCAAGAGCAAACTGCGACGATTGCAGCCTTCAGGGGCGCCCTTTTCCAAGCCGCTGTCGAGCATGGCCGGGCTTGGGCGCGGCTCGCGCAGGCCACGGGCGACAAGGCGAAGTTCGCAGAGGCGCGCTACGTGCTGGGCTTGGCCTGCTCTCAAGCGGGCGGGGAATACGTGGCCGACGCGGTCACGAACCTCCGGCAAGCCATGCAAGCATACGAGGAGCTGGGCGACAAGGCCCAGGTCCTCGCCAACATGACGGAACTCGCCAAGACGTACCGCAACGTGGGGCAATACCAACGCAGCCTGGATACGTTCCGCCAGGGGCTCGCCCTAACACGGCAGGTCGCTCGCCGAGACAAGGAGGCCGCGCTCTACCGCTACGTGGGCATCATCTACCTGAACGACCTCAATCGGTACCTCGACGCGGAGCGCAGCTTCAAGAAGGCCTACGACCTGGCGGAGGAGGAAGAGGACGACGCGCTCATGGTCCAGAGCCAGATCGACATGGGCATCGCGCGGCATAAGCTGGGCGATTTCGAGGTGGCCGAAAAGAGGCTCAAAGAAGCGCTGGACGCCGCCACAGAGATGGACGACGCGGAACTCCAGGGCCGCGCACACCAGGAACTCGCGAACGTGGCCTGGTATCAAGCGCGGTACTCCGAGGCGCTGGACCACCTCAAGGCGGCCGAACGGCTGTTCAAGGAAGCGAAGCTGCCGCGCCTGCTCGCCTTGGCCCTCAACACGCGGGGCCTGGTCTTCTGGACGCTCAACGACCACGAAAAGGCGCTGGCCGCGTTTGAGGACGCGCTCAAGTTGGCCGAACAGGAGCAGGCGCTCAAGCGGTGGGACATGCGCAAGGACATCGCCTCCGCCTACAACAACATCGGCCTCATCTATCGCGACCGCAAACAGTTCGATGAGGCGATCGGGCATTTCCGCACCGCGCTCCGAACCGACGAGGAGCGGGAGGATGTGTGGGGCCAGGCGTACAGCCACAAAAATCTGGGCATGACCTACCGGCGCATGCGCCAGTTCGCGCCGGCGCAAACCCACCTCGCCCTGGCCGTGAAGCTGTCGAGGCAGATCGGCGACAAGACCAACCTCGCCAAGTCGCTCTACAGCCTGGGCAACGTGTACGCGGACCAGGGCCGCTTCGCGGACGCGCAGAAGGCCTACCAAGAGGCCCACGACGTGGCCGCGGCGATCTTCGTGCGCGAGATCGAATGGCGCAGCCTGTGGGGGTTGGGCCGAATGGCGAGCGTGAACCCAAGCGGCAAGGCGTACGGCCTCTACAAGCAGGCCATCGGCGTGGTCGAGAAGATGCGCGCCGCGATCAGAGTCGAGGAGTACCGCAACGGCTTCGTGGCCAACAAGCTCGACCTCTATTATGACATGGTGCAGCTCCTGCTCGACCAGGGCAAAGCGGGCGAGGCGTTCGAATACTCCGAGCGCTCGCGCGGGCGCTCCTTCATCGACCTGCTCGGCAACCACACCATCCGCGTCGGGAACGTGAGCGACCAGAAGCTGCTCGACAAGCAGCGCGCGATGCAGCGACAGATCCGCGACGCCGAGGAGACGTACAAGGCCGCTCCCGCCGGCCAGGCCAAGAAGGACGCCAAGGCCGCTTTGCTGAAACTCCGTAAGGACTACGAGGATCTCATCGTCGACATCAAGGCCGCCAACCCGCAACTCTCCTCGTTCGTCAGCGTGGACACGATCACCGTTGGCGAGGCCAACAAGCTGCTCGGCGACGACGTGGCGCTCGTGGAGTACCTCGTGGCGAGCAACGAGATCATCACCTGGGTCCTGCGCGGGGGCAAGATGACCGTCACGCGCACGCCCATCGACGCCGCGGCATTGCGCAAGGACGTGCTCGATTTGCGCAAGCTCATCCAGGGCATCGAGGACTTGGGCGAACTGCCGAAGAAGCTGCACCGCATACTCATCGCCCCTATCCAGAAGCACATCGCCGGCGCGAAATACGTGTGCATCGCGCCCCACGGCGTGCTGCACTACCTGCCGTTCGGCATGCTCCATGACGGCGACAACTACCTCATCGACCGGCACGCGATCTTCTACACCCCCAGCGCGAGCGTGTTGCGTTTCACCATGGGCAAGAAGCGCCGGCCCGTGGGCCAGAAGAAGCAGCTTCGCGTGCTCGCTATCGGCAACCCCGACCTGGGCTCGCCCGCCCTGGCCCTGCCGTTCGCGGAGAAGGAAGTCAACAGCATTCCCTGGAGTTTTCCCAAGATCGACATCCTCACCGGCAAGCAGGCTACCGAGACCGCGCTCCTGAAGAACATCGGCAACTACGACATCATCCACATCGCGTCGCACGCCAAGTTCGACAGCATCAACCCGCTTTTCTCCGCCCTGCTGCTGGCGCCGGACTCGAAGTCCGATGGCCGGCTCGACTATAATGACGTCTTCGCCGTGAAGCTCCGGGCGGAGCTGATCGTGCTGAGCGCCTGCCAGACCGGCCTGGGCAAGGTGGAGGATGGCGACGAGATCATCGGCCTCAACCGCGCGTTCACCTACGCCGGCACGCAGGCCATTGTGTCGAGCCTTTGGCGCGTGAGCGACGTGGCCACGGGCATCATGGTGAAACACTTCTACCGCAACTACGTCACCATGAACAAAGCCGACAGCTTGCGCAAAGCGCAGTTGCTGGTGAAGCGCTACTATCCGCATCCGGCGTACTGGGCCGCGTTCACGCTGACTGGCGAGTATCGGTAAACGCGGTCGCCGCATTCGCCAGAA
>JAJRTI010000985.1 GCA_024278415.1 Planctomycetota bacterium
AGCGGAGTCACGACTTGGCGCCTGGCGTAGGGCGGCTCCGCGGTCTCGGGGCCGCGCACCACGAGGAAGTCGGGGTCGCAGTTCCAGAGCCGGCCCTGCATCCACCACCGCGTCGCGAGCGCGCCCGCGTTGCGCAGCACGTGGCCCCAGTAGATGTGGATGTCGCCGGTGGACCGCACCGCGTCGACGAGCCCGACGACGGATTCGTACGGCGAGCCGCAGGACAGCAGATACGCGTCGTCGCCAATGGCCTCCCGGATTGCCGCGAACGCGCGGCGGATGAGGTCGTTGCGGCCGACCCGCGGGTCGCTGAACTTCTGCGCCTTGAGAATGCAGTGGCAGAAGTCGACCTTGAAGTACTCGAAGCCTGCGTCGCGCAGGCGTTCGAAGATGCCCTTGACGTGCTCGATGACCTCGGGCCGCGTCACGTCGAGATACGCCATGGGCCCGTACGAGTACGCGTCCGTGTGCAGTTGCCCGTCCGCCCGCGCGGCGAACCAATCGGGGTGGTCGAGGAAGAGGGGGTTGTACGTGTTCACGAGCAGCGGCGCGGTCCAGACGCCTGGGACGCAGCCCTGTGACTTCACGTGCCGGCAAAAGTCGCCGAGGTCGCCGAACTTCGCGTTGGGCTCCCAGCTCCCCCATTGCCGCTCCCATCCCTCGTCGATCGCGAACACCTTGAGCGCGTCGCCGAACAGCTCCTTGCCGGCCGCGAGGGTCTCGTCCATCGACTGCCGCGTTACCGCACCGCTGTAGTAGTCCCAGCTATTCCAGCCGACCACGGGTCTGCGCATCGGCTTGTCGCCGAGCCGGCCGCGCCAGAGCTGGCCGTATTCCATCATGAGGCCGGTGCCCGACTCGCCGGCCAGGGCAATCACAGGCGACGTGCGAACCGAACCGCCTGGCTCGACCACGCACTCGAAGACGTGCCGAATCTCGAAGCCGAACGTGCCCTCCAGGTGCGGGTCCGAGTGCCGCGTCACGAACTCGGAGAACGCCTCGCCCATGGGCGGGAGCACGCCGAGCAGCAGCGCGTCTGCGTCCTCGCGCTGATACACGATCAGCATGTTGCTCGCGGGCGCGAAGTCGAGCCAAGGCGTCTTGCGGCCGACGCACTTGACGCCCGACGCCATGCTGTTGAAGCTGCCGCCGTGGATGAGTTCGCGGAACTCCCACGTGTTGAGCGGCGGAGTGAAGTCGGCGGGGTTCCATCGAGCGAAGACGATGCTGCTCAGCTTGGCCGGCGCGTCGCCAGTGTTGATCGCTTCGAGCGCGAAGACCCCTTCCGGATCCTAGATCACGACGAGCCGCCAGTCGCGGTGACGACAACTCATCGAGCCATCCTCTTCCCGGGCCCACTCGGCTTGGACCGGTTCGCCGTTCACGAGGACCGCGCCTTTGGCCGCGTCGGCCCAGGGAGTCTCAGCGATTAGCGATCCGTCATCGAATCCGAAATGGGTTCTCGGTGCGATCATATGTGAGTTCCTGGGGATCAGAAGTCAGAGGTCAGAGGCCGTTACCGATCGAGCGTCACGGGCTTGCCGAGGGAGTTGCTCTCGATGATGGCCTCCAGAATGCGCATGTCCTCGTAGCCGCTGGCGAGGCTCGTCTGCGGCTGCTCGCCGGCCAGTAAGGCTTGGGCTAAGTGCTCTAGCTCCTCCACGTAGCCTGGCCGGCCAAAGCCGCGGTACGCGTTGCCTTGCCGCCAGCCGATCGATGGCGTGTCCATGTATTCGCCCGCGCCCAGGGCAGGGTCTTCCTTGTGGTACGTGAGGCGCTCGGCTTCCACGACCTCGACGCAGCGGCCGCTGGAGCCGATGATCGCGGTTTCCATCATGAGCGTGTGCGTGCCGCCGAATAGGTTCATCGTGCCCACTGCGCCCTGGTCGAAGCGGAAGGCCACTGCGTAGCTGGTCGCGCCGTCGGGTTGCTCGGCGATGGCCGAGTAGACCTCGACGACCTCCTGGCCCACCAGGAACCGCATGCAGTCGACTGGGTGCATGACCTGGCCGAGCACGTATCCCTGGACCGCGGAGTCGCCGCCCCAGATGCCGGCCTTGGGCCCGGGTGCGGCATACCGGCACCTGAAATTCATCACCGCGCCGAACTCCGGCGCGTCGGCGAGCTGCCGCGCGGTCTTGTGGGCCTGCGCGTGGCGCCAGTGGGTGGCGACCATGCCCATCTTGCCCGCTTGCTGCGCGGCGTCCACGAGTTCCTGGGTCTGCGCGGCCGTCATGGCCGGCGACTTTTCGACAAAGATGTGGCAGCCGAGTTCGAGGCAGGCGAGGCCAAGTTCGTGGTGCATCTGCGGCGGGCCGCAGATCGCGACCGCGTCGGGCTTCTCGGCCGCGATCATCTCGCGGAAGTCGGCGTACGCGTGGCGCGCTCCGAACCGGCGCGCGTTGGCCTTCGCTCTGTCCAAATTCAGATCGCAGGTGGCGACAAAGTCGATTGCGGCGATGTGTGGCAGATTGGCCTGGAGCTTCGAGGCCTGGCCGCCACAGCCAATGAACGCGAGACGAAGCTTGCTCATGGTGATGGATCCTTGACGAGGGAAGGGGCTGATCATGTTGGGCGCGGCGTGCCGAGGGCGGCCAGGCCAGCCGTGAGCTGACCACGCGACGCCTGGCGAAGGCCGAAAACCGAACACCCGTGCATGGTGGCTGCCCAGCATATCATCGTTGGCTGCAATCTGCACGGCAAGAGCATGCCTCTCTCTGGGGCTGGCGCGTCCAAGAGGTCTTCCCTCGCCTCCCCGCGGCGGCCTTCGGGCTTCCTTGACTTGCCCCTGCCCCTGGGGCTACACTCTCCGAAAAGAGACACGCAGGCGATGGCGGGGCCTGATACTAGGCCGTGAGCCCGCCTGAGAGACAGAATCGAGCACTATGGCTGAGACCACAGAACAGACGAAGGCCACGCCACCAGAGGCGAGCAAGAAGCCCATCCTCCGTTGTGGGGAGTGCGGCGCCACGTACCGCCGGCTCAAGTGGTCGCCGGGCATGAAGTGCCCCAAGTGTGGCTCCCAGGAGTTCATGCCGGTGGCCATCATCGGCGGCGCGATCGACTATACGCTCGCCGACCGAAGCCATGGATACGCCCTGGAGGACATCCGCTTCGCGCAGCTCGCCAAGTGGTCGGGCCTGATCACGCCCAACCAGTATACGCAGGCCCTGTCCCGGCAACGCCAGATCGGCGCGGAGGGGGGCAAGACGCCGCACATCGCCCAGGTGCTCATCAACGAGGGGATCATGAACACGGCCGAGACGTCTGCCGTGTTCAGTTACATGTGTCTGCCCCGGCCCGACGACGAGGACAACGCGTTGGGCAATCTGGCCATAGAGAAAAAGTGGGCCACGACGCGTCAGGTGAAGGAGTGCATGGACGAGTTGGCGATGATGTCCAGGGCGCGGCACGAGGTCCCGCCCTTGGTGCAGCTCCTGTTCGAGAAGCGGATCATCAACGAGAACCAAGTGCTCGCGCTGTGCCAGCTTGTGAACAAGCGCAAGTTCGGCCCCAAGTTCTACCTCAACCGCTTCTACGAGGAGAATCGCGAACTCACCGCGGCTGAGAAGATCATGGGCACCAAGGACCAGCCCGAACGCCGGCGCGCGTTCTATATCTTCTCCACCCTCTTCATCCTCGCACTGGTCGTTTGGGGCCACGCCTTCTTTGGGGACCAGGGCGACAAGATCTGGTACCTCTGCGAGAACCCGGACTGCAAGGCTTACCACAAACCGTTCCTCGGGGAGTGGAACGACGTGTTCCCGGCCGAGTGCCCGGTCTGCCATAAGAAGACGCTGTTCTGCGCACGCAAGTGCATGCGTTGCGGCGCCCTCTTTGGCGCGGCCGGTTGGTGGGGCCAGTATACGTGCCCGGTGTGCCACCGTTCGAACACCCGGCCGTACGACGGAAGCTAATGCCGCGCCGCCCCCCTGTCCGACAGGCGCCGCTCGGCGTCTTGCTTCAGGCTGTGCAGGCCTTCGTCTTGGGGCGCGAATCTGAGCGCGGCCTCGACTCGCTTGAGCGCCTCCTTGGGCTCGTCCTGCTCTAGCAGCAGGCGGGCCCACAGCCCCTCCACCGCAGCGCGTTCCACGGGGTTCAGCGATCGCGAGCCCCCGGCTTGCTCCATGCGCGACAGCGCCTCCACCATGCCCGCGTACACGGCCGACTCGCTAGCCGCGTGTGCCGCGGCCTTTGCCAAGTTCGCGGCCGCAATGGTGTTGTGCGGGTCCATCTCGAGCGCGTCGCTGAACGCCCCGATGGCCGCCGGCCATTGGGCCTGCTTGGCATAGAGCACGCCTAGACTGTTGTGCATGATCGAGTCGCGGGGCCGCAGTTCAACGGCCGTCTTCAAGGCGCGCTCCGCGTCCGCGAACTTGCCCTGCTCGACCCACAGCTCGCCCAACAGCTTCCACGAGGACGCGAGCCGCCGGTTGAGTGCGACCGCTTTGAGCAGGTGCGCCTCCGCGAGCGTGTACCGTCCTTGTTCTTTGAGCGAGACCCCGCGCCACTCCTGCGCGCGGGCCGCGGTGGGGGCCACGCGCACCGCGTGCTCCCAGAAGGTGAGAGCCGTGCGCCAGCGCGTGCCCGGGTAGATGCAGAGCGCGGCCAGGGGCACGATGGCCGCGAAGGCCAGACCCGCCCGGCGTCGCCGGCGTTGTGAGAGTGTGTCGGCGAACCACGCACAGAGCCCGACTGACGGCCAGTAGAGGCGCTGCTCGGCCAGCGGCCGGCCGGCGATGATGGAGAGGTTGATGATGGCGCCCATGCCCAGACCGAAGATCAGCACCCAGCCCAGGCGCCGGCTGCGCCATCCCGCCCACAGCAGGCCGATGCCGCACGCGGCCGCGGCCGCCATGCGCCACCACGCGGCCGCGTCGACGGTGCGCTCCAAGGGGAACACTCGATCTGGGCCTAGGTTGACCGGCAGCACCAGCATGCGTGCATAGAAGAGCACGGTGTCGGCCACGATGCTCGCATGCTGGAGCAAGCCGATGGCCGGCGCGTCGGGCACGCCGGCGAAGGTGCCGCGTGTGAAGGCCAACTTGCGGAACAGGAGGAACCCCGCCGCGCCGGCCACGAACGGGGCGGCGAGCCCTAGCGCCTTCCGCCACTTGCTGCGCGGGAGCCCGGCCAGCGCCACCACCACCAGCCACGCCGGCAGGGTGACGCTGATGGGTTGGCTGCACAGCGCGCACGCGAACGCTCCGAGCGCGAGACCGTATGGCAGCAGCCGAAAGCGCTCGCTCACCGCGCGCCAGTACAGCGCCACCCCGGCCGCGCCGAACGCGGTCGCAAGCAGCACGGACCGGTTCTTGACCCACGCGACGGCCTCCACGTGGC
Organism: Planctomycetota bacterium; assembly: GCA_024278415.1. Next base: position 5,344 of record JAJRTI010000985.1, read on the forward strand.
CTGGCAACACCGCGAACACCAGCCCGGCCAGCACCGCCGCGCGCCAACGCCCCGAACACACGGCCACGAGCCACGCGACGGCCATGCTCGCGATCGCATGCAGGAGCACGTTGGTCAGGTGGTAGCCGAACGCGGCGTCTTTCCAGACCGCGTAGTCGAGGGCCAATGTGAGCGCGTGGAATGGCCGATAGAGCCCCGGGTATGCGAACTCGCGGTCCCAGTAGCCCACGGTGAAGAAGTGGGCAGGCCGGAAGGAGAAGATGGCCGGGTTGCTAAGCGTGTGCGTGCTGTCGTCCCACGTGAAACCCGCCGGCAGCACCGACAGATACGCCGCCCCAGCCACCGCGGCGACAAGGAGCAGAGCCCACGCGCGGTCTGCCTTCGATGCGCTCATTCCGTCTCCGCGGTCGCGAGGTTGTTCTTCACCCGCGCAATCAACTCATCGAATGGGAAATGGCGCCCTGGACACTTGGTCGAGCGCACGTCGCTATGGCGCAGTATGTTTTCGATAGGGATGTTGAACCTGCGCGCAAGCTCGGTGACGAGCCCCACCAGTGACTCGAACTGCGCGTTGGTCACGGTGTCGGCCGTGTCGAAATTGCCGACCAGGCAAATGCCGATGCCTTGGCGGTTGTACGGCTCGACGCCGGCGTGGGCGCCGTGTTTCTGCTTGCGCCAGCGGTCTGCCACTTCGATCTCGCCGTCGCCGCTTTTATCCCCGTTGCCAATCACGAAGTGGTACGCCACCTCGTCCATGCCTAGGCTGCGATGGTACTCGTCGAACATGTCCACGTTGCCCCCCGCGGTGGCGCTATGGTGGATGATGATATAGCGCCAGTCGCCGGGCTGCTCGGCTTGGTAACGGCACACGGCCGAGATGTCCGCTTCGCCGCGTGTGCCCATGAGCACCATGGCCAGGATGAAGGCCAACAGGGGCACCTCAATCGCCAGCAACGCCCTGCGTATCTGTCGGTCTTCAATGACCTTCATGGCCGTCTCCTCCCGTTCCATGATACGCCCGATAGCCGGCAGAAGTCAAACAAGTCCCGCCCGGTGGGGGGGGTCAGAGTTCCGCCGAGTCCTGTGCCCCCATGTCCCGCTTGCGCTTGACCATCGTGATGGCGTTGCCCGTTTCGTTGTGCAGGGCTTCGTCCATGAACGTGCGGATCAGCAGCAGCCCCCGGCCGCCCACGCGGTCGAGGTTTGCGGGGTCGGTGGGATCGGGCAGCGACGCCACGTCGAAGCCTGGGCCTTCGTCCTGCACGACGAACGTGCCCTCCCCCGGGGTAAGCGTCACCCGGAAGCGAATGCGGCGACGGCAGTACGGCTCCTGCTTGCGCCGGGCCGCCGCCAGACTGTAGAAGGCTGTCTCGTCGTCCTGTCTCAGGTCGGAACTCAATTCGAGGCTTCCGTGGTAGAGCGCGTTCAGCAGCGCCTCCTCCAACGCGATGCCGACACGAACGCGCTCCGTGTCGTCGCAGATCCCCACAACTTGGAGGCACTCCTGGCAGTATTGAAGGAGCGGAGGGATGCGCGTGGGGTCTGGGGGGAGCAGGAAGCCGGCCGCCATGTCGCTCATGGACTCGAATAGCGCGTCCTTGGCCTGGGCCCGCTCGGACGCGGACAGCACGCGCTCGACCGTGGCGGCCAGGTTCGCGCTCAGGTCTCGCTTGGGCACGTAACTCGCCGCGCCGCTTCTCAATGCCTCGGCCGCGATCTCTTCGCTCCCGTGAGCAGTCATGAGGATAATGGGCACGCACGGGTGGGCCGAACGAACGGTGGCCACCAGCTCCAGCCCGTTCATATCGGGCATCTGGAGGTCGGTGATCACAATGTCGGGCTCGCTCTGTTCAATGCTGGCGAGGGCTTCGGCGCCGTTGGCCGCGTAGAGGATTTGCACGTCCTCCATGCTCTTTTCGAGCAGGCGTCCGGCGAGCCGTTGGTCCATCGAGATGTCGTCGACGATTAGGGCTGTTGTCATGGCGAATCCTGTTTGTTGACAAGTTGCCGCGCGGCGGCGCTCAGGCGTTGAATCTCAGCTTGCAAGCGGCTGTAGAGCTGGGGGGCGTCAGCCAGCCGGGCCTCCCGGCCCGCGAGTTCGAGCGCGTACGCGGCCTCCGACGCGTGCTTGGCGCCGAGATGCCGGACAGCGCCTTTGAGGCCGTGGGCCGTCCGTTGCAGCGCCGCGGCGTCTTCTTGCTCGATCGCGTCCGCGATCTTGGCCATCATAGCATCACTGCCGCTGAGGAACATATTGGCCAGCTCTTGGAGGATTTCTTGATCGCCGCCAACGTTGGCCAGCGCCTCGTCGACGTCGAGGACGCTGTCCGCGTTGCCGGACGGCGCCGGCGCACTAGCGGGTGCGGCGGGGGGCTCGCGGGTGTCTGCTCCGGCGGCTGAAGGCTCCTGCGGCACCGGCGGCAGCACTTGAGCGATGGCGTCGAACAGCCGCTCCGGCTGGATGGGTTTCGACACGTACCCGTCCATGCCGGCGCGGGCGCACCGGTCTCGATCTCCCTGCATCGCGTGGGCGGTCATGGCGATGATTGGGATATGTGCCCCTGTGCCTTTCTCCTTCTCTCGGATGGCGGCGGTCGCTTCGAGGCCATCCATCTCTGGCATTTGCACGTCCATGAGGATGACGTCGAAGGTGCCGTGTTCCAGCGCGGCGAGCACCTCCTTGCCGTTGGAGGCGACCGTTGTCTTGTGGCCCGCCTTCTCCAGCAGGCGAACCACCAGGTGCTGGTTGATGGCGTTGTCGTCCGCGAGCAGGGCGTGCAGCGGCCGCGTGAGCCGCGCCTGCCGGTCGGCCAATCGGCCGGGCCTGCCCTCCTGGCTGTCTTGTGGCTGGCCAAGGGCGAACAGGATCGCGTCCAGGAGGCGGGTCTGCCGGACGGGCTTGGCGATCGTGGTCGCCACGCCCAGCTCCTGGCTTCGGTTGGCTTCGCCGCCGCGCCGGGTCGCTACGAGCAAGATGATGGCCGTGGCATCGGCCCAGGCTTGCGACCGCATTTGCTCGACCACGGCCGGGCCGTCCATCCCGGGCATGTGATCGTCGAGCAGCATGAGGGGGAAGGGCTCGCCGCGGTGCGCCGCGGCTTGGAGCGCCTGGAGCGCCGCCGCGCCGCCGTCGACGGCGGCGGGCCTCATGCCCCAGTGCGCGAGGGTCTCCGCCAGCAGTTCCCGGCTCGTGGCGTTGTCGTCCACGATCAGCACGGGCATGCCATGGAGCGCCTGTGGCGGCGGGGGAGGGGGCTCGTCCTCTTGCGCGCGGCTCAGCTCGACCATGAAATGGAACACACTGCCCATGCCTCCCACCGACGGCCGCTCGCTGTTGGCAGGCGCGGGGCTGTCGACCCAGAGGCGTCCATTCATCATGCCGACGAGTTGGGCGCAGATGGCAAGGCCCAGGCCGGTGCCTCCGTACTTGCGCGCGGTCGAGGTGTCGGCCTGTGCGAATTCGCCGAAAATCGTTTCCCGCTTCTCTTGCGGGATGCCGATGCCGGTGTCTGCAACCTGGCAATGCAGGCGGACGCGGTCCGCGGTTGCCGACTCCACGTGTACCCGCACGACCACCTCTCCCTCATTGGTGAACTTGAGCGCGTTGCTCACCAGGTTCGTGAGGATCTGTCGCAGCCGAAGCGGGTCCCCAACAAGGGCGTCGGGCACCTCGGGCGCCACGTGCAGCACCAGCTCCAGATTGCGGTCGTGAGCCACGGGACCCAGCGCCGCGACAGTCTCTTCGACGCACTCGCGCAGGTGGAAGGTTGTCAACTCGTGGTCGAGCCGCCCAGCTTCGATTTTCGAGAAGTCAAGAATGTCGTTGAGCAGGGCGAGCAAGGCATCTGCGGACGCTTTGACCATCTCGAGATACTCGCGCTGCTCGCGTGTCAGGTCCGTGTCGAGCGCCAGCGCGGTCATGCCGATGATGCCGTTCATGGGCGTTCGGATCTCGTGGCTCATGTTCGCGAGGAACTCGCTCTTGGCCTTGCTGGCGGCCTCGGCGGCCTCTCGGGCCTTCTTGAGTTCCTTCTCCGCGCGCTTGAGGTCCGTAATGTCGACGAAGCTTTCCACCACGTGAGGGCGTCCCGCGAGCGGGATGCGCCGGGCGGTCTTGAGCACCACTTTGCTCGCGCGGTCTGGCCCCATGGCTCGAAGTGTGGCCAACTGGGCAGACGTTTCGGCATCGCCATGTCCGCCCGGCTCATCGGGCATGGGAACGAGAAAGCGTGAGGAGGGTTTGCCGAGCACGTCCGCTCGGCTGGCTCCGATCATGGCAAGCGCGGCGGGGTTGGCGTCGACGATGCTGTCGGACACGGAGTCCCGCACGCTGATCATGATGCCGGCTTGCGTCGCGTCGAGGATCGTGCGCAGGCGCTCTTGGCTCTCTCGCACGCGCTCCTGCGATCGGCCCAGCATGGCCACCATGTGGTTGATGCCCTTGGCCAGGCTTGACAGTTCGTCGTGGCCTTGGACGCGCACGCGCGCGGTCGGGCTGGGCGCGTCCCCGATCCGCCTCACATCCTGGAACAGGCGATCCAGGCGCGTCAGCACCAGCCGCTTGAGCAGGAACCGCGTGGTGGCCGCGAGCACCACACCGGTGAACACCAGCGACGTGAGCAGATAGGCGATCGTGCGCTTGCGCTGCCTCTCCACATCCCGCGGCTGAAGGATGCGCATGATCAGGGCCGGCCGGCCATCCAGATCCTGCACGAGCTGGTAAGCCGCCATCGAGGAGATGGAGAGCGGCTTGATCACGACCGAACTCTCGTCCTCGAGATCCTGCTTCGCATCGACAAAGTCCTTGGGCATCTGAAGGCGGTCGTAGCCCCAGATCTCGACACGTAGTTGGCTCAGTTTCTCCAGCCGGTGTTCGGTGTCCTGGCCCAGATATCGGCCGAAGATCGCGGCCCCAACGATACGAGGCTTCGGGCCGGAAGCGACCACGGGCCGCGAAGCCAGCAAGAGCGTGCGCACGCCCTCGCGCACGATGCCGCTCACGGTGGCCTCGGCCGACTCATGGCGCCAGAGCTTGGGGCGCTTGCGCAAGAACTCCTGCCAACGGCTATCCGCGGGCCGTGTCTGGCCTTGTGCCTTGTCGTACGACTCCATCTGCACGATCTCGCCCGTCTCGTTGACAAGGAACGCCACGTCCAACCCCAAGGCCCTAAACGCGTCGGGCGTCAACCCCATGCTCTTGGCCCCGTGGCCGCGGCATGCTTCCGCCAAGGTTGGGCCTGCGCAGATCGTCCATGTGCGAGCCAATTGCTCCAGCGACGTGACCTCCATGCCCAGCGCCTCCTTCAGCCGCTGCACGTTCGTCCGAATGGCTTTCTCTTCGATGGCCCGGGAGTTGCTGATTAGGACCGCACTGGAGGTGGTGTACAGAGCGGCAAGCAGGACGATGAGCGTCGCGGAGACGAAGGTTAGTGTCTTGGTATGAAGCGTCATGGTTGTGGCGAATCGCACGAGCGCAGAAGAGCGCTTCCCCCGGGAGCGTCGGCCAATGATAAGCACAGTCGAGCATGAACGTCAACCCTGGCTCAGGCATTGCCTCCGTGGCCTGCCCCACTTACAATGCGTAGCACCAATAGGCTAACCCCCGATCTGGAGAGACGCCGTGACCCTTCGAGAACGCATCATGGCCGTGTATCGAGGCGACGCGCCGGACGTCGTGCCGTTCATGCTCGACCTGTCGCATTGGTTCTATCACCGCCACGGCATGCCGTGGGATTTGAGCATGGCGTACGAGGAGCCAGAGCGGGAGTTGATCGGCTACCACAAGCGCACGGGCGCCGGCTTCTACATGCCCAACCTTGGGCACATGTACGACGTCGCCTACGCGGCTGACACCACGGTTTCCGCGACTAAGAGCGACGACGGCCGCGCGATCACTTGGCGTATCGAGACGCCGCTTGGCGCAATCGAGCGCACGCGCGTGTGGGAGGACGCGACGTACGCGTGGGCCATCGCGAACTGGGGCGTCGAGACCGAACAAGACCTGCGCGTGCTTGGCCATGCGCTTGGCGGCAGGACGTTTCATTACTTGCCGGAGAAGTACCAGGCGTGGGACGAGGCCGTGGGCGACGCCGGCGTGGTGTACGGGTCGATCGGATATAGCGCGATGGGGCAACTGCTCAACCTGTGGATGGGAGTCGAACGCGTCATGTACGCGGCCGTGGATTGGCCGGACACGATGCACGAGGTCATCGACCAAATCAACGCGAGCCACCTCCGCCTCGTCGACGAACTGGCCGCGTCCCCGGCCGAGGTCATCATCATGGGCGACAACTTTTCGAGCGACGTCCAGCCCCCGCGCTTCTTCGACGAATGGTCGCGGCCCTACTACGAGGAAGCCATCCAGCGGCTGCACGCGGCCGGCAAGTCTGTGGCCGTGCACATCGACGGCAAGCTCCGCGGCGCGCTCCGCATGATCCGCGACGCCGGCGCCGACTGTGCGGACGCGGTCACGCCGCCGCCCATGGGCGACCTCACGCCGGCGGAGTGCCGCGAAGAGGCCGGTCCGGAAATGATCCTCTCTGGCGGCGTGTCGCCCGACCTCTGGCTGCCCACGGCGCCCCTCGATGCGTTCAAGGCCGCGGCCCTCGATTGGCTTGCGCTCAAGCGCGTCAGCCCGCGCCTCATCGCGAACGCCGGCGACCAAGTGCCCCCCGGCGCGGAAGAGGATCGCATCGCGATCATGCGCGATCTGGTCGAGGAGCATGGCCGGCTGTAGGGGCCATCCACGCGGGCGATGGCCTGCCCCTGCCTGCCCATGCGTCCTCTCCCGTCTGCTCAGCACTCCCTCCCATGTCGCGGCTCCGAGTCAGATCCAGCTCAGGCGCAACTGCCCGCAAGGGCGATTGCTGGAAGAATGCAACGAGGTCATGCTTGGGCTTGGTCAATTGGCGGTACTCATCTGTGGGCAACGTGATTGCCGCCTCCTCCCCATTGTCGGAAGGTTGGAAGTGGGGATCTGGGCGTGCCGTGACGCGTCGCGCATGGAGTCATGGCCTGTTGACGCGGATCAATTGTCCTTCGAGATTGCCCGTTTCCCTAATAGCGTCATGGACGCGCCGGGCTTGCCCATCGAAGTCTGTGTCCAAGATGCAGGCGATGATGCCGGCATGCGCCGCGCCTTGGTTGTGCAGTCTGACAAAGTGGCGCCGGTTGAGCGTTAGCAGGGCTCTTCCTTCTCCAGAGGCAAATGCCAGCACTTGCTCGTCGGGCATAGCTTTCCCTGCGCGGCCCGTCTCCTGGATTGTCAGCACGTCATGGTCAAGGCGACGGAGTTCTTCCACGACTGGCAACGGGAAGTTCTCGTTCGAGTAGAGCCGCGCCAACCTCACGCCTCCTCGTTCGCTCGGATTTGCTCATCGATCTCGTCCCGGTGTGTTTGAACGTAGGCCCAAGCGGCGGCGAGGTCGGCTGGCCGAAGCGTGGGGTAGTATTCGAGCAGTTGCGCGTCTGTTGCACCAAGGCGTCTGGCTTGCTCCAGCACCCACACCGGCACCCGCGTTCGAACGATGCAGGGCTCGCCGCCGCAGACGCCGTCGATGCTCTCGATCATGGGAGAGGTCCGCCCCAAGTCGCGCGCAAACCTTCCAAGTAGCTCGGCTTTCTCTGCCGGCGTCAGTTGCCGAATCACGCGCTCGGCTTCTTCCAGCCGCGTCATGGGTTCGCCTCTCTACTGAATACACGATCTCATTAGAAGACATTGTCGCTCGGGTTTGGATTGGAGTCAAGGTTCGCGGCCGCGCCGCGTGGCTGCGTCATTGCGGCCCAGTGCGGCGCCTGCTACGATCATGAATTGAAGCCCGGTTGCTGGTTCGCCGCGTTGAACCAGAGGGTCGCCGGCGGAGGACCGTCCCCGTTCCAGAATTCCCACCTTGAACCCCTGCGCCCTCATCCCCACCTTCAACGAAGCCGGCCGCATCGCCGATGTCGTGGCCGGTTGCAAGGCGCACGCGCCAACGATCGTGGTCGACGACGGCTCGACCGATGGCACCGCACAGATCGCGCGGGACGCGGGAGCGGAGGTGGTTGTGCGCGACGCGAATGGGGGGAAAGGCGCGGCGTTGCAGGACGGATTCGCCCACGCGATCCAGGCCGGCTACGACGCAGTCATCACGCTCGATGGCGACGGGCAGCACGACCCGGCGGAGATCCCCCGCTTCCTCGATGCCGCGGAGGCCGACCCGGAGCTGGACATGATCATTGGCTGCCGCATGCACGACGTGGCCGGCATGCCGATGCTACGCGTGTGGACCAACCGCGCCATGTCCGGCATCGTGTCGAGGTTGTGCGGCCAGAAGGTGCTCGACACCCAATGCGGCTACCGGCTCATGCGCACGCGCATGCTGCGGTCGCTGTCGCTACAGGCCTCGCACTACGACATCGAGTCCGAGATGCTCGTGCTGGCCTGCCGCGGGGGGTTCCATGTGGCCGAGATCCCGATCAAGACGATCTATGGCGGGGAGAAGAGCAAGATCAAAGTGGTGCGTGAGGCCGCGAATTTTGTCAGGCTGGTCTGGAGACATGCAAGGCGCAAAGAATGATCCCGTACTTGGAATCCATTCAGCCTCCCATGTCGAGCTTGAGGATCCGCGCGGCGTTGCCGTACCAGACCTTCTGCTGCATCTCGGCGTCGAGGCCGACCGCGTCCATCGTGCGCTGGTAGTCGTTGATGATGTCATGGATCGTCTCGATGGCCACGTCGGAGCCAAAGAGGATCTTCTCCCAGGGTTGGGTGCCGTCCGGCGCCTGGTAGAGCGACTGGTCGCCGCCCCACCACAGGAGCATCTTGAGATACTCGGGGGGGCGGTACTTGAGCAGCGACCCAGACATGTCGAAGGAGATGTTCGGGTTCCAGCGCGCGATCATCGCGGCCTCGTCGGACCAGGGGTTGCCGAAGTGCGCGCCGATGATCTGGAGGTCGGGGAACGCGCGGGCGATGGTGTCCAAGTGCACCGGGCGCATGCGGTCGTTATTGGTGTCCAGGTATTTGTCGCGTGCGCCGCGGGCGACGATGCCGAGATGGAAAAGGATGGGCATGCCCAGTTCCTCGGCCTTCTCGTAAAGCCGGTAGTAGGCCTTGTCGTCGTAGTTGGCTCGCGGGCGAATGCACTTGAGCCCAGTGAAGCCGGCCTCCTTGAACGCCACGATCGCGTCAGGGTGGTCGTCGCCAAGCCGAAGCATGCCGAAGCCGAGGTACAGGTCGGGATACTTCTTCATGGCGTCGAGGATGCCGCCGGTGACCTTGCCGTTCTCGTACGTGCCGCCGAGCAGGCACGCCTTCACCACGCCGAGCTTGCCGTACTCCTCGGCGAGGCGGTCGGCGTATCCGTCGGACGATCCAAAGTGGACGTGACTATCGATGATCATGGGGGTTCCTCCTTGGGCTAAGCCGGGTGAGGTCATTCGGTCTAGACCGCTCCATGAATCCCGTTGGGATTCCGTCTTAAAGCCCAGGGTTCGCGAGCAAAGCTCGCAACCCTGGGGGGTAGAGCGGCCTAGGAACACAACGCCAACGGCGTTGCGTCGGCTTGCCTCGGACGGGCCGCATGGACGCAACCCCGTTGGGGTTGGTGGGGCATGTGTGCTTCCCTACCCAGGGTTGCGCACCGCGTGTGTGCAACCCTGGGCTGGAGGACAGAATCCCGTTGGGATTCCGAGCCAGAGGCACGCGTCGATCAGATTGCAGAAGACTGCATCCGCTCATGCATGATCTGTGGGCACAGGACAGGGCGGTGCTCGTGCGGGCATTGAACACGGACATTATCGTTTGGGTGTGCCGTACAAGTAATGATCGTGCTGTTCCGCGAGGTCTCTTGGGAGACCCTTGGGCATCTTCTTGGACAGTTCGAGGGCCTTCTCCAACCATAACGGACGACTTGCCACCGGCCCAGTCTCATCGTCCACCAACTCAATCTGGACGCGGAACGGCGCGTCCGCCGGCAGGTCCACGGGCTCGTCCGGCACGATCACCTTGCCGTCAGAATGTGCAGTGAAGGTCAGCATCATGTTCTCCTTCTGGAAGGGCATCAGCGAATAGCGTTCACTCATTATCTGCGATGTACGTCGCGAGCGCAAGGTCATGAACGCGGCGGAATGCGCATGTTGCGCGCCCGGAACGCGAGTGCTACAATCCGGCCTCGACGCATCAGTCACCACTACTACCGACCCATCCGCGCCCATCCGCCATCACTGGTGCTGGACGTCCACGTCCAGCACCCATTCGGCGCGGACGTCTCGTCCGCCCGCGAACCTTTGGACCTCCAGCGGACCAGGAGGTCCGCACTGCGGGGTCACGGACGTAGACGTCCGTGACCAGTCGCACCTCTCGATTGGGCGCGGCCAACACGGAGGAGTTCGACCATGAAGAAAACCGGATTCGG
>JAJRTI010000986.1 GCA_024278415.1 Planctomycetota bacterium
CGCGCGCCGGACATGCTCACGCCTTTGGCCTCAACGATCCTCACCTTCCGACGCGCGAGCAAGTTGCGGGGATGAGTCTGCTCGACGCGCGCGCGGAACTCCTCGAACGCGGTGTCGTTGTTGGCCCAGCTCTCAGTGGTCATGGCTACGTCCGCAGCGTGGGCGGTGCACGCGAACGCGAGGGCGATAGCGGTGAGTGCTCTCGTCATGGCATGTCTCGGAATGGGGTGGGCACACGAGGTTGCCCCGCAGACTGACGGCCAAGTGAGCAACGATTATACCCAAGCCATATGGAGGCGACAATTGGCGAATAGCTCGCGAGGAGCCAGTCCGCGTTCTCACAGGCTCTCCCATTCGTCGCGATGGACTCCGGTTTGCTGGAGCAGCCGGCTGAGTAAGTTCTTACCGATGTCTCCCTCGTGTGGGTTGGGTAGGCGGACTCGGATCTCGCCTCGTATCATGAATTGATGCTTCCCGCCAGCGTACGGCCCCGCGAATCCGATCGTGCGCAGGTTCTTGATGAGGTTCTTACGCTTGATTGGGCCAAAGGCCGGCATCAGACCGCAACGCCCACGTTTAGATCGATGCCCCCGACAGCGGGGATAGAGTGCCCCATCTTGAGGCCCAATAGCAGCCACTCCTCCAGCACCTCGCGAAGCTCTTCTCGGCAGTCCTCCAAGGCACCTGCGTTGGCCCACACGCCTTCAAGCCCATTGATCTTGCCAAAGTAGCCCTCGCCGTCTGGGAGTATCTCGTAGTGCGCCTCGCGCATGGCAGCTTGGATGTACTCGGTCAGCATTGCCATTTCCTCCTATGCACGCAATCTATTCTCGCGCACATTCGAGGGGACGTCAAGCCCGCGGGGCGCGCGGGCGGGTAGAGCCGTCCACAGCAAGTTGCTACAATGACAACTTCTGTTGGCGCCGCGCGGCCAGCCGCATGCCAGAGGTGGAAGAGTGGGCGCGGCGCGGCCGCGGGCAGCATTCGTCTTGTTCCCCTAATCCAACCAGGAGCCCTATTCATGCAATACCGTGACTACGGCAGCACCGGCCTCAAAGTCTCCGCGCTGGGCTACGGCGCCATGCGTCTGCCCAAGCGGGAAGACGGCAGTATTGACGAAGAGTATGCGATGCAATGCGTGCATCGCGCGTTCGAATTGGGCGTGAACTACATCGACACCGCGCACGGATACCACGGCGGCGAAAGCGAAGTGTTCGTGGGCAAGGCCGTCAAGGCTTGGGGCCGTGACAAGATCATCGTGTCCACGAAGAACCCGTCCAAAGAGGACACGGGCGACAAGTGGCGCGAGAAGTTCGACATCACCTTCGAGCGCATGGGCTTGGACTGTATCGACGTGCTCCACTTCCACTACATGAGCCTTCAGGATTTCGACGACAAGTTCAAGGGCCCCGGCCAGGGCCTCTCGATCATGCGCAAGCTCCAGGACGAGGGGCTCATCAAGTATGTCGTCTTCTCATCGCATGACAAGCCCGAAAACATCAAGACGCTCATCAACACCGGCGAGTTCGACGGCATGACTGTGCAGTACAATCTGCTCGACCGCGCCAACGAGGAGGCCATCGCGCTCGCGCACGACAAGGGCATGGCCGTGATGGTCATGGGCCCGGTGGGCGGCGGCCGGCTCGTGGCGCCGTCGCAAGCGCTCCTGAGTGCGTTGGGCCGCGAGATCAAGAGCACCCCGGAGATCGCGCTGCGGTTCGTGCTCTCCAACCCCAACGTGAGCACCGCATTGTCCGGCATGAACTCCATCGAGCAAGTCGAGGAGAACGCCGCAACCGCGAGCGACGAAACTCCCCTGACCGACGAGGAGCGCAAGCAGGTCGAGGGCATGCTCGACAAGTGCCAGGAGCTGTCCAAGCTCTACTGCACCGGCTGCAACTACTGCATGCCCTGCCCCAACGAAGTGAACATCCCCGAGAACTTCCGCATCATGAACCTGCACAAGGTCTGGGGCATGACCGACTACGCCAAGGCGCAGTACCGCAAACTGGCGAACCCCAACGCCAAGCCCGATGGCAAGACCGCGGACGCGTGCGAGGAATGCGGAGAGTGCGAAGAGAAGTGCCCGCAGAACATCCCGATCCAAGAGCAACTCAAGGAGACCGCGAAGGCGCTGGGGGAGTAGGCAGCGGCACATCTGACGTGGTCGTATCGCGGCGATTCCATCTGCGGGTTCGCTTCTACGGATGCCTGCTCTTGCCCTGACAGATGTGGCGGCGCTTCCCGTCGAGTGCATCCCGGCTGTGGCTTTCATGGGCGATGCATCCTTGCGTAGGATGCAATCATGTGGTACAAAACGTCGGTAGTTATTGATAACTACCGACGTTTTGTACCACACATGTATGGGTCGCGGTGGCAGGAAAGAAGCGATGCCAACCTCCAAGACTGCTCAAGTAGTGGCAATGGCCCGCCGGACGGGCGTCGTGCGCCCGCGTGATCTCCGGCATGCCGGCATTCCGCATCACTATCTGCAACGGCTCTGCCAGCGTGGCGAACTCATCCGGCTCGGCAGGGGCCTGTACGGTCTGCCCGATGCCGACCTCACCGAGAATCACAGCCTGGTCGAGGTATGCAAGCGGGTACCACATGGTGTCATCTGTCTGCTCACAGCTCTCCGCTTTCACGAACTGACAACCCAAGCTCCCTTCCAGGTCTGGGTCGCCATTGACTTCAAGGCTCGGTTGCCAAAGATGGACGGGCTGCAACTGCGGGTTGTCCGGTTTTCTGGGAAGGCCCTCAGTTCGGGCATCGAAGAGCATATGATCGAAGGAGTCAAGGTGAGGGTGTACTGCCCGGCCAAGACCGTTGTTGATTGTTTCAAGTACCGCAACAAGATCGGCCTGGACGTGGCCCTGGAGGCGCTCCGAGACTGCAAGCAATAGCGGCTATGCACGAATGATGAACTGTGGGAGTACTCCAAAGTTTGCCGAATGACGAAAGTGATGCAGCCCTACCTGGAGGCCATGGCATGACTAAGCGCAGCCTCAAGAATCTGGCTGCATCCGTTCGGTAGCGGCTGGCCAACCGCCGGGCTGAGACGGGGGAGGACTTCGATCTCATACTCATGCGGTACGCTATCGAGAGGCTGCTATTCCGGATTGTTCAGTCGGGTCACTACAGTCGCTTCGTCGTCAAGGGCGCCATGCTCTTTCCTCTATGGAGTGATCGAGTACACCGCCCGACCAAAGACCTGGACCTTCTCGGACACGGCGCCCCCTCGCCGCAACGCCTCGCAGAACTGTTCCAGAGTCTTTGCACTATTGAGGGTGCCGGGGATGGCCTCGAGTTCAATCCGAATACCATCACGGCCGATGAAATCCGCCAGGATCAGGAGTACGGTGGCCTGCGGGTGAAACTGCTGGCTACACTTGCCGGCGCCCGAATCCCTGTGCAAGTCGATGTCGGCTTCGGCGACGTCGTGACGCCCGCGCCGGTGGAGGTCGAGTACCCCACACTCCTCGATATGCCCGCACCGCGGATACGCGCGTACACGAAGCAGTCCGTCGTGGCAGAGAAGCTCCAAGCCATGGTCGTGCTGGGCATGCAGAATAGTCGCATGAAGGACTTCTTCGACCTGTGGGTCATGGCGAAGGAGTTCGCGTTCAGCGGCCAGACGCTCGTTGACGCCATCCAAGCGACGTTCGAGCGGCGAACGACTGATGTGCCACACGTTGCGCCGATTGGACTGACCGAGGAGTTCAGCGGCAGCCCGGACAAGGCGATCCAGTGGCAGGCCTTCCTGAGGCGCAGCAGCCTCGACGCGCCGACAGACCTATCTGGGGTCATCCGCATGCTACGGGAGTTCCTTCTCCTGCCCCTCGCCGCCGCGGCCAATGGTAAGCCCTTTGCCATGTCTTGGCCGCCCGGCGGACCGTGGTCTTAGCGCAACACCTACCGCGCCAGCCTCCCCGCCTCGAACCACCCCACGAGCGGCCGCTCGACCGCGTCCCACGCGCGCAGGCCGGCCACGTCGCTGAGCGCGTTGATGTACCCCAAGCCGGACGTATTGAACAGGTAGAGGCCGTCCGCTCCCTCGTCGTACAGTTCCAGCGCGCGGCGGCGGTACAGGTTCAGCGTCATGCGCTCGCTCTGGAACTTCACTTCCCCGCGCTCGGATTCGGGGGTGGGGTCGTGGCCCTGGATGATGTGCTCGAGCCGCACGAAGAGCTGGCACTTCGTGCCCTCGACCATCTTGGCGAACTTCGCGGCCGAGAACGACGTGCCGCCGAGCCCGTGCGTGCCCGGGCTGATCTGGTCCACGAGCCCCTCCTTGACCCACCGCTCGATGTCGAGCGCTTGCGCCTCGTACCCGCGGTAGTCGAACGACGCGGTCAGCTCCATCTTGCGCCCCTGCCCCCGGCTCGCTTCGTCCACTGCGCGGCGCACGTCGCGCACGAAGCCGGTCATGACCTCGGCCTGCATCGCGAGCCAGCGCGGGTCGCTGGGGTTTTCGAACGGGTCGTCGCCATACTTCGCCTTGAACGCGTCCACGAGCGGCTTGTCGAGTCCCACAAACGGCGGGTGGCGCAGGAAGTCCAGGTGGAGCCCGTCCGGCCCGTAGCTCAAGCCTTCCTTGATCACGGCCAGGCGGTACGCTCGCACCTGAGGGTATGCGTAGCTCAGTTGGTACCGATACTTCTTGTAGTGCGTGAAGATGCGGCAGTCGTAGTTGTCCCAGTACTGCCGGCTATTCATTGTCTTTCCGACGACCGGGCCGTAGTTGGCGTTCATGCGGAACGACACGTGCACGCGCAGGCCGTTGCGCCGGCAGCGGTCGATCACGACGCGCAACGGGTCGTTGCCCTCGTGGATCAGCTTCTGGATGCCCTCATACGCGCGGCGGTCGCCCTGGCGCCAGAACTTCTCCACGTTCGTGCCGAAGACGGTGCCGACTTTTGTGTCGTACGTACACGTGGCGTCGCAGCCCAAGCCATAGTCGTAAGAGTAGAGGCGCTTGCCGCGGTAGCGGTCCACCATCTTGAGCAACTGCTCTTTCGAGTTCACGCCGGAGTAGAACATGCTGTACCCGTCGTTATTGATCGTCACGCGGCCGACGGTGTTCGGCTGCCGAGCGGCCTTCACAATGCGGACCTGCGCGGGCGAGAGGCCGAGCAAGCGCACGAACGCGACGCGGCAGGCGCGCTTGCCGGCCGGCCTGATCGTGAGCTTCGTCGCGGCCAGGTCCGCGCAACCCACGAACGCTTCGCCCAGTCCCTGCGCTTGGTCGTGTTGGCGCCAGACTTGGAGCTTGACGCGCTTGGCCGCAGCATCCCCCAGCACCACCTCCGCCTCGCTGTCGCCGATCAGTCCGATGCTCACCGCGTGCCAGCCGGTCGCTGGGAGTGTCAGCTCGACAGCCGCGTCACCCGGCTGGCCCGTCCAGATGTGCCGGTCGGCCGCGCCTTCGGATAGGAACGTACTCGCGCTCCAAGGGCTGTCAAGCCGGTCGAGCATGATGACCTGGCTGGGCTTGCCGGCCACCACGCGGGCTGGGTTGCTCAGCACCTCCGCGCAGCCATAGGTCTTCGCCGACGCGCGTGCGAGCGTGCCCCACTTCTCCGACACCAGGGCGAGGTCGAGCGCGTGCGGTCCCATGCCCAGGCCGGCCACGTCGATTTCACCGCGCACGATGCCGTCCTGGGGCACGGCCAGCCGATCGAGCCTCGCGCCCGTCGAAGCGGACACGTCGAGCCAGAGCGCACTCGTATCCTTGGCTGGCATCTCGATGCGGGCGTACACCGGCGCCCGGCCCGCGGCGTACCGGGCGACCCGCGCGTAGGCGATCGCCGCGGCCAAGTTGGGGTCTTGGTACGCGCGGACCATGTGCTGAAGGTTCGTGTTGCCGAAGTCCCACTCCTTCGTGGGCAGGTCCGCGTCCAGCTTGATGTAGCGCGCCAGAATCGCCAGTCCGTCGAGCTGAACCGCGTCGAACGCCCCCTCCGGTTTGCCCGAGCGGATAGTCATCTTGAACGCCTTGGCGTACGGCACGAACGTGCGGCCGTCGTCACTGGTGAATAGGTGCAGCCCATGCTTGGCGATGACCGGCGACGCGCCGCCGTTGTCCGACAGGTCGTCGAGCATGACGAGCCTGTGCACGAGCTTGGGCTGGCCCAGGTCGATGACGAGGCTGCGGTTGAGGTATGGGAAGCCGACGGAGGACTGATAGCCCATGGTTCCGCACGTGGCCGACTCCGGCGGCTCGGCCGCGGGGCCCGGGCCGATGAAGCCGATGGCCTTCACCGGCACTTCACGCATCGCTCCCGCGCAGGCGTGGGTCA
>JAJRTI010000987.1 GCA_024278415.1 Planctomycetota bacterium
ACGGCTATCGACAACCTCGATCCCGACCTCGAGGCGCTCACGACCTTCGAGTTCACGTACTCACCCGACTCGACGATCACGTGCATCGTACGCGAGAACGGCGACGTACAGTACTTCAGCTACGACGCGGCGCACCGACTCCTCGCCTGCGACTGGCGCGACACCAACCTTGACCCGGTGTATGACTTTGCGTACGATTACGACCGCGTCGGCAACCGCACGCGATTCGTGCGGGATGGCGAGGAGACGAGCTACACGTACGACGAGGTCAACGCCTTGCGGACCGAGACCAACAGTGCGGGCACGACGTACTACCAGTACGACGCGAACGGGAATCGCGCCTCGGTGGTGGATCCCAGCGCAGGAACGACATCCTACGAGTGGTCGCCGCAGGGGATGCTGAGCCGCATCGCGTTCCCGGACGAGAGCCGCAACTACTTCGCCTACGACGGCGACAGGGTGCGAGTGCGCAAGTCGGACTCCGGGGGCACAACGCAGTACACGTGGCAGGGCCTGAACCTGCTGCTGGAACGCGATGGCGACGGCACGATGCGATACGCGTACGCACACGGGCACGCGGCCATCGCGGGCATCGGCACGCTGGTGTCCCACGACGACGGCACGGACGTGACCTTCTACCAGCAAGATCAAGTGGGCTCGACGCGCACGCTGACCGACCTGGACGGCAACGAGGTGGCGTTCTACGAGTACGGCCCCTTCGGTGAGCTGCTGGAGACCGCGGGCCCGGCCACGAGCCGGTGCCTGTTCTCGGGCAAAGTGCAGGACGCCGATGCCGACGAGTATCACTTCCACCAACGGCAGTACGACGCGGCCGTCGGCGCGTTCACATCGAGGGATCCAGCAAAGGATGCACCGGGGTACACCTATGCGAACGACAATCCTGCTCAAGTGCTGGACCCTGCCGGACGCGACGAGATCGACCCAAACACTGGTCTGCCCGCGGGGATGGCATGGAATGGCCGCCGCCGGCAGATCCACGACCTGATGAAGGACGCTCGACTGCCCAAGGCGACCCGCGAGCGCATCGCGGGCGATTGGCGCAAAGAATGGGCTATCAAGGACCGGAACGAACGTAAGGCGCAGAAGATCGCAGCGAGAGACAGGGAGCGCATCGGGCAGATGATAGACGCCGTGGCAGAAGCAACGGAGCCTACACGTAGGTACGCTACAACTCTCGTGAAGGAGGCAGCGAAGTCGTGGGTGGACGGCCGGGCCTACGATTCGTTCAGCGGCTCGATGCAGGCCGCCGTGGGAATGGACGCAGGCTCCACGTACGGGAACGAGGGAGCCCACCGTATTGGGCAGGAGAAACCGCGGTATGGTGCAGTTGCAACCAACGCGGCGCTCTCCGCAGCTGCCCTAGTCATAGGGGGCAAGAGCTTCGGCGCAAAAGGGCTACTCACTTCATACGCATGGGGAGCCACGAGCAGTGTCGGGGGGGCGATGATGAGAGGAGAGGATGTGAGTACGATAGATGTGCTCAACAGCATGGGCGGCGCCGCAGTAGGGCGATCCATCGGGCTGAGAGCGGGGGCGGGAGGGACCAGCTTCGCGAGGGGGGCGTTGGCCGGTGCCGGCGCGAATCTTGGGGCCGATGCATGGGCCCAGTTCAGCAGCGGCCGAGCACTCAGCGCTTGGCAGAGCGCCGAAGCTGTCATAGTCGGCGCGATCGGTGGCGGCCTCTCCGGATTCACGAAGGAGTTCTTCCGAGCAGGCCTTGGAGGTGAAGGCATGAAGATCGACTCAGCGGCCGATTTCCTTGGCAGTCTCAGCAACCTGCTGGTTGGCCAGGCATTTGAAGAGAGACGACAGCAGACAAGTGGATGCCCGACCAGATGACATCATGTGTGTGTGCCTGGTACCGTCAGACTGAACGAACAAAAGGCGGCGACGGGGACGCGCGAGGCCCACCGGCGGCGCATGTGGCCCGTGGAACATGCGCCGCTCTTATAGTATGCGCTATGGGCGCATTGACGGGTGGTATGTTCCACACTGTCTGCTACAATGGCGAGCACTTACTCGGTGCCGCACCTGCCTGGACCGAGACCAAGGAGTCCCTTTCATGTCCCGCATCCTAGCTAGGGCCAGAGCTACGGCACGATCTGTAAGGCATGTGGCGATAGGGGGCCTCTGCTGGTGTCTGGGGATTGCCGTCGTGTTTGGCACGGGCGCATTCCTCGTTCACAGCGCAGGGCGACCGGACATCACCCCGGCACTCCTGATGTTTGTTGGCATCGCGATGGTCGCTGCCGTCTTCATCCACATACCAGCTCTCGTAAGGGGCAAGAGAGAGAGAGTGAGACTCAGCGATGGCCCGGACATTATTCTCACGGAGACTGAGATCATGGTGTCCTATGGGGACGGGCCGAAGGAGAGCCTCAAACTAGATCGTATTGCCAAGCTTTCGATCGAGGGGGACAGGCTCGCGATTATGTTGAAGCAGCGGTGGCTGAAGTGTCTCTGGCACAAGCGTAGCCACGTTGATCTGCGATTCACAGACAAGAGGGATGTCGCGGAACTTGTGCGAATCGCCGAAGGCATGATCGACGAGAGATGCGACGGTTGAGATCCACGACGCGCTGGACCGGGCAACGGTGCGCACTCAGCCGGGCGGCATGCACACGTATTTCGAGTATGACGCGGCCGGCAATCAGACTCGAGTCGCCGGGCCCTTAGGCCATGCGGCCGAGTACTCCCACAACGCGGTCAACGCCATGGAATACGTGACCGCGTTCAACGCCACCACGTACTACGAGTACGACGGCGAACGCCGC
>JAJRTI010000988.1 GCA_024278415.1 Planctomycetota bacterium
ACTCCCGTCGCACTGTCGAACCCGGTCCAGCGCCAACCCAGCGATTGGGGCGGCTGGCCGTCGCGCTGGTAGCCCACCGTGCAAGCGGGATCATCGAGCAGGTTCGTGGCGCCCAGCGGAACGGAAACCACTTCCTCGGCTGGCAGAGCCAGGCGAGCGGCGACCACGGCAAGAACTGGCAGCAGACGTTTGATGGACAGGATGGACAGCATGACGGTTCGTGCTCCTCTCGTTCTGCACGTGGATTACAGGTCCGGATTTCATCGTCGCCGACAGCGAGAGTCGTCGCTTGCTCATTGTAGCATGCCCTGATCCTTGATCCGAACCTGGCGGCGTTACCATACCCAAGCGCCAAGACCTACATAGTCTCTGTCGCGAAATGCACGGAGCCCGCTTGTAGCACGCACGTCAGTGCGTTCCGTTCTGTGGTTTTCCGCATTACCGGCCAGAGACGCTCTTACGAGCGCGCTACAAGCGCCCGTCGCGTGGCGTGTCGCGACGGACACTACCGAATTCATCAGCAAGTGGCAGAAGGCTGAGTTGTCCGAGCGCTCCGCCTGCCACGAGCACTTCCTAGACCTGTGCGCGCTTGTTGGGCATCCCACGCCCGCGGCAGAGGGCGCCCTTACGGTCGCCACTACGAGCGCGGCCCCTCGAGTCGGCACCGTCCGCTACCCGCGCATCGTCCCGGCCGACGGGGCGAGGGCGCAGACCCGCATCCCGGCCTTCCCCCAGGGGGAGAAGGAGGCGAGCGGCGCGGCGGAGGCCGTCACTTCCCAATCATGAGCCCCGCGCAAGTCCAGTGGGGGTTGCCGCCCGCGTCGCGGAACTCCACGTCGAGGAACCCGTCCTCCACGTCGACGTCGAAGAACAGCTCCCTCACCTCCCCAGCCCTGTTGCGGATCTTGCGCAGCTTGAACTCGCCTTCCGCGAGCACCTCCATGCGGTCGTGGCTCGTGGTCATGTCGCCGAGGAACACGGTGACCACGTGCGCGCCGTTGGGCACGCGCACGCGGAAAGTCCTGGGCCGGGTATCGAACAGGAAGTCGCGCTCCAACGCGGAGCCCTTCTGCCGATCCCTCGCCGCACTGGGCGCCTTCAGCCAGCCATACCCCCGCGCATCGGTGTAGGTGGTGGATTGGCTCACCTCCATGAAGTTCTCCATGACCGGCGCGCCCTGGGGCTGGAAGTCGAACTTCAGGCCTCCCTTGCGCTCCAACAGCTTGATCGCGAGCTTGGCCTCCTCGGCCACGTCCGTGTCGCCCAGACACGACTTGGCCAGCGCGATCGCGTCGTCGCAGGGGTAGCTCGGCAGCGCGGCAAGGATGGCTTTCTTCTCCTCGGCGCGCTGGGCCAAGCCCATGGCCTCGCGCAACAGCTTCACCGTGGCGGCCGGCGGCCGAGACGAGGGCAGGGTGGCCTGCTTGATGTACCCGCGCAGCGCGAGCACATGGTTCACGAGATTCGTCTCCTGCTTCGCGAGGCTTAGCAGGTCGGCCATGGGCGACGGGTCGGCCCAATCGGCGAGCGCCTGGATCGCGGCCTTCTTCACCGCCGGGCTCTGGCTCGCCAACTGCCCTCGGATCGCGGCCAGCGCTTTGGGGCCGCCGATGCGATGCAGGATCGCCAGCAGCCGCGCCTTGGCGTCGTCATCGGCCGTGGCCAAGCCGGCGACCACCGGCTCCGCGCTGGCATTGGGGTCGTTCAGGCGCGCACACGCGGCCGAGAGGGCCTGCGCGAGATCGCGCCGGGCGGCCGCCGGCTGGGCGGCCGGCAGCCGCACGGCCAGGGCCGGCAGTTCGTCCATGCCCGCGCGCGAGCCCAACGCCTTGCACGCGGCCTTGTGCACCTTTGCATCGTACGGATCGAGTGCGTCGAAGAGCACAGGCATGACCGCGCGGTACTCGCGCCCCACGAGCGCGCGGATGAGCACGACGCGAGCCGCGGGGCCGGCGCGCTTCACGGCTTGGGCCATCGTCGCGTCCACGCCATCCGCATCCAACAGCAGCAGGCTCTCCGCCGCGGCCTTGCCCGCGCGGCCGCCGGCCGCGGCCGTCTTGGTGAGCAAGGCGACGTGCGACGCATCGCCAAGCACGCCCAGGGCGCGAATGGCGGCCACGCGCACGCCTTCGTCCGTGCTCGTCGCGGCCTTGAGCGCGGCCGGCGCGGCGAGCCGGTCCCTGCGTGCGCGCAGCGCGGTGATGAGCGCCACTTGCGCGTCGGGCCGGAGCGACGGCAGAGCGGCCGCGAGCGCCTTTGTCGCGGCCTCGCCAGGGACGCGGCTGGAAAGCTTAGCGGCCGCGCGGCGCACGAGCGCATGGTCGTCCTTGAGGAGTGCGAGCAGCGTGGGCAGGGCGGCTTGCTTCTGTGCGCGCACGAGGCCTTCGAGCGCTGCGGCCCGCGTGCGCGGGTCGTGGCCTCCCGCGAGCAGTTCGCGATACACAGCGATTCCGGCCGCGGCTTGGCCGGCCTCGCACATGCGGTCCGCGCAGAGCAGGCGAGCGTCGGCCCGGAGAGCGGCGAGCCTGCCGGCCGCCTTCAACTCGGCCAAGCGCCTGGCCGCGGCCGCGCCTCCGATGCGGCCAAGCGCCTCGATGGCCGCGGCCGCGAGCGCAGGGGCTTGGCCCGCGGCGAGCGTCGCCAGAGCCGGCACGGCCTGGCGGTCACTGCGCTCAGCCAGGGAGTTGACCACGCCGATGCGGAGCTTGCCCGTGACGCGGGCGAGCGCGGCCCGCAGCGCCGCTCCAGCCTTGGGCGCGGGGATGCGTTGGAGCGCAAACCTCGCCGCGTTGGAGAGCTTTTCATCGGCCAGCAACTCGGCCAGCGCCGGAACCGACAGGTCCGTGCCCACCTCGGAGAGGCGATGGCAGACGAACTGTTTGCAGGCGAACGTTGCATCGCTCGCGAGCAGCGCGGCCAAGCGCGCCTCGGCCTTCGCGCGCAACGCCGGCGATGCCTGAGCGGAGCGGATCAGGGTTGTGGCGCGCAGCAGCGGCTTCCGGCTTTCGCCCACGCGGTAGTTCTTGATCGCATCCAACACGCGGTCCAACTGCGCGGCTGCGGCGTTCGGCGCGTACTGCTGGAACAGCGCGGCGATGCCCGCCTCGTTCACGTCGCCGGCATGAACAACCACGCGGTATCGCAGCCGCACCTCCTCGCCTTTGCGGAAGCGGATGTCCTTGCCGTTGGGCGGCCAATACATCGGCGTGGGCGACATGAAGCCGTAGTCGCGGGTGAACCACTTGCACGGGTACCAGCGGTTGGCCGGGTTCTGGAACAGCGCGACGCCCTCCGTGACGCCGCCGCGCGTGCCGTAGTAGTCGCACCACGGCGAGGCCTTGCCGAACGTGCCTTTCTCGCCTTCGCTCCCCTCCGCGTTCACCAGCGTTCCCCCGGACTTCACGCTCAGCTCCGGCATCATGCGCACGGAGAAGAGCGAGTGGTTGGTTTTGCGCACCGTCACGTCCGTCAGCATGTGAAGCGTGACATCGAAGTCGATGAACCGTAGATCGGCCGACGGCGCGCGGATCGCGACGCGGCGCCGATCGCGCATCACCGGCTCCGCTCCGGGCTTCTGCCAAATGCACTCGTCCGTGAACACGACCGCCTCGCCCTGGGCCTGCACGAGTTTTGGGCCAACAGATTTGATCTGCCCGTTCTCGATGTGGCCGTGCGGCTGCCAGAAGTTGTGGTTGTTGACGCGGTCGCAGCCGAGCCAGATGGAGTTGTGGTGCGGGTATTGATTCGGCACCGACTCGACGGTGACCGACTTGCCCGACCGCGGCCCGATGACCGGCCAGAAGTAGGGCTTCTTCAACTTCGGCCCGAAGCGGTACACGGTGAAGATCTTGCCCGCGACGGCGACCGCGAGTTGGTCCTTGCCGAGCGTCGCGGCCAGGGGCTGGGGAGCGGCGGAGGCAATGCTGGACGCGATCACAGCAAGGCAGACCGCGGCCAATGAGTGTCCGTCGCGAAATGGGCGGAGCCCGCTTGTAGCGCGCACGTCAGTGCGTTCCGTTCTGTAGTTTCCCGCATTACCAGCCAGAAACGCTCTTACGAGCGCGCTACGAACGCCCGTCGAGCGGCATTTCGCAACAGACACTAATGACGAATGACGAAGTACCCAATGACGAATGAATGACGAAGCTCGAATGACGAAAGTTGGCGCCTCCGCGCCTTCGTGTGGGCCACGCCTGCCATAGAGCTGTGCGGCCATGACATGCGTGCATTCCGTCATTGGGTACTTCGCCATTCGGATTCCCTCGTCATGGGGTCTCTTGTCATTCGTGCTTCTACAATCGCCACGGCGCTCGCATGGGCTTCGAAATCCACCGATCCGCCTCTGGGTCATCGACGAAGCGCTCGCGGTCAGGATCCCACTTCAGCTTCCGGCCCAAGCGCATCGCGATGTTGCCGAGCAGGCAGGCCGAGCAGGAACGATGGCCGATCTCGACCGGCGCGACCGTCTCGCCGCGGGTCTTGATGCACTCGAGGAAGTTACCCTTGTGGTTCGTGCTCTTGTAGAGGTGCAACTCGCCGGGCCGGATGCGCGACTTCAGCAGCGACTTGGGGTGGGCGTCGATGTACCCGCGGTTCACGTGCACCCAGCCCTCCGTGCCCTCGAAGCGAACGCCAGCCTTCTGCTTGCGCGAGTCGGTGTAGATGATCTTGACGCCGTTGGCGTACGTGTACTCGATGCGGAACGGGCCGTGCACGTCCCACAGGCCGTCCTCGGGGAACTCGGCCTGCGCCTCGATCTCTACGGGCCCGGTGCGCTCGAGCCCCGCGCCCCAATGCGCGATGTCCATGTGGTGCGCGCCCCAGCCGGTGACCATGCCCGCGCTGTAGTCGCTGATGCGCAGCCAGCCCGGCCGGCCGTAGCCCTTCTGCGGATGCACGCGCGGCTCCGTGTACGGAGCCCACGGCGCGGGGCCGAGCCACATGTCGTAGTCGAGGTTCTTGGGCACGGGCATGCTCGGCCAGAGCTTCGTGGCTGGGTCCCAACCCGTGGCGACGCGCACGGTGTGCAGTTTGCCGATGCGGCCGTTGCGAACCAACTCGCATCCGCGGCGGCAACGCTGGTCCGATCGCTGCTGGCTGCCCACCTGGAGCACGCGGCTGTAGCGCCGCACCGTGTCGCTCAGCACGCGGCCTTCCTCGATGGTCAGGCTCAGCGGCTTTTGAAGAAAAACATCCTTGCCGGCCCGCGCGGCCGCGAGCGCGGGGAGCACGTGCCAATGGTCGGGCGTGCAGACCATGACCGCGTCGATGTCGTCGCGCGACGTGACCTCGCGGAAGTCGCCGGTCGCCGCGCAGCCCTTGAACGCGCCTCCTCGCCTCTTGTCGCCGTATTTCTTCTCCACGAGCGCGAGCGCGTCCCGGGCGCGGTTGGAGTCCACGTCGCAGACCGCGAGCACTTGCACTTCCGGGAAGCCCATGAACGAGCGCATGTCGCCCCGGCCCATGCGGCCCACGCCGATGCAGCCCAGGGCGATGCGGTTGCTAGGCGCGGTGGCGCCGAAGACGGATGCCGGGACGATGGTGGGCGCGGCGAAGGCCGCGACGGAGGCCGCTGCGCTCCTGACGAAGTCGCGGCGGGAGATGGGTTTGGCTCTGTGGGGCATGGCTTCGTCTCGAAGGGCTGGAGTGGCTCGGGGACATGAACCAAGGACGCGAAGCGTCCGACTTCGTGTCCCCGGAACCAGGGAACGGCAACCGAACGTCACTTCGCTTCGGCGTCCACGTACGCGGCGTACGCCTCCGCGACCTTGCCGGCTTGCGCGTCGCTGCGGTGGACGTATAGGCGATACTTCAACGTAACGGGCTCACCAGGTTTGAGCGTGAACCGCGTGAGGCCTGGCCATGACGCGTTGAGGATGCCGGCGTAGCTGCTGCGCACGAGCCAAGTGGTCGGATAGCCGGGGTGGCTGGGGTGCACGAACAGGGCCACGCCGCGGCCGGCCTTGGACATGTCGGCCCATTTGTAGCGCTTGTTGACGCTGTCCTTCTTCAGGGCGCCCGTATCGGTCGTGACGGTGCAACCCTTCATGTTCGGCGCGCCGCGGACGCACAGGCCCCCATAGCCCTTCTTGGCCGCTCCGAGCAGCTCCACCGGCCCACCGACGGCCTCGAACACGAGCATCACGTCGATCGCCCGGCCCATGCGGCCCGCGGGGTGCGCCACGAACGTCACGGTCTCCAGGCCGGCGCGCTCGCCCTCCAACCGCCACTCGTTTCGCACCGAGAGCGTCGCGGTCCGGCCGGCGATCTCGCGCTTCAGCCACTTTACGAAATGCTGCCGGAACGGCGGCTTGCAGGGGTGCCAGGTCTGCACCGACTTGCCCCGCGCCTTCATGCGCGGCCAGGTCCAGAACACGCCGCGGTGATGGTAGTGGTCCTTCGGGAAATCGTCCGTTAGCGGCTCGCCGTCTAAATCGTACAACGGGTGGACGTAGCACGCGCGCGTGTACTGCTTGGGAACACCTTTCTTCAGTTGGTCGCCGAAGACGTACGTCAACACCGGCTTGCCGGCGTCTTGGAGCGTGAGCGTGCCGCGCGCGGCGTCCTCAAGCCATTCGAAGCTTGCCGCGCGCAGATTCGCACAACCGAGCAGCAACAGAACGGCACAGGCTCGTGGAAGCATGATTGTCGGACTCCTGTCACAGTTTCAGCGGATCATTACCACGGATGGCAAAGCGAACCCACGGATGAATGCAGACCACGAATTGGGCGCCTGTGAGACCCTACCCGCCCAGTGGAATGCCAGCAAGCATGAGCATTGAGGCCCGTCTATGTCGCAGCCTTTCAGCGACTTGGACGTGCCTGGCCGTTATCCTCCGGGAGGATGGCGCCATCTACTGGCTCGTGAACGCTTCCAGCACCGCGGCCGCGTTCTCAGTCGGCGTTTCGGGCTGGAGCGGCTTTGCGGGGGCCAGGATGTAGCCGCCGCCGCGGGCCATGCCGCGGCAGAGGCGTTGCACCTCCGCATGGATGTCGTCGGGCGTTCCGAAGGGGATCGTGCTTTGGCTGCCGAGGCCGCCCCAGAAGGTGATCTTGTCGCCCCATTGGCGCTTCAGTTCGTACGGGTTCATGTCCGCGGCTTCGGGCTGCACGCTCTCGAGCACGTCGAGCTTGATCTCGACCAGGTCGCCCATGATGTCCGCGATCGAGCCGCAGCAGTGGGTGATGACGATCTTGCCGGCTGCGTGGACCGCGTCGTAGATTTGTGCCCACCGCGGTTTGAGGAGCCGGCGCCAGCGTTCGGGCCCAAGGATCACTCCGCGCTGGTCGCCCCAGTCCTCGCCGAACATGATCGCGTCCACCGGCAGGTCCGCGGTGTACGCCACGAGGTCCAGGTAGAGCGCGAGCAGCCGGTCGAGCAGCTCCTCGTAGAAGTCGGGCTCCAAGACCACGTCCATGAGCACGTTCTCGAACCCCCTCAGCCGCCAACTTGCCTCGAAGAGGCCCCACTTGAGCATCGCGACGATGAAGCTGTCCTTCTTCTCCTCGCACGTTCGGAGCGCTTCGGTTTTCCACTCGGGCCGCAGGAAGTCCTCTCGCGTAGGGAAGTCATACCCGTCGAACGTGGGGCCGTCGAGCGCGGGCCTCTCCAAGTGGTACGGCCGGCGGTCGATGCGCCAGACCGCGCCGTAGGGGTCGCGCACGAGCGCGTCGTCGATGGGCTCCCAGCCCAATGCGTCGACCGCGGCGACTTCGACCATGTACCGCGGGATGCGCTCCCGCCATGCCGGGCCGCCATAGTGCGCGTCGAGCCGCTCGCCCACTTCATCCTCGAACGTGAGGGTGAACGGCACGGGCTGCGTCTCCTCGTGGCGCACCTGGCTGAGGATGTAATCGCGGGGTTTCATCGGTCGCTCACTTCTTGGCAGACTTGGCTGCACGCGAGGCCTTGAGCGCGGCCAACACCGCGTTCGCCACAGCCTCGCCTTGCATGTCCCTGCCCTTCTGGTTGTAGTGCACGTTGCCCTTGCTCGCGGACAGATTCTCGATGTCGTCGACCATGAGCGCGTACAGATCGTTGATCGCGATGCCATTGGCCTCCATGATGTTGGCCGCGATTGCGTTCCGCGCGAGCACGACCGCGTTGCGCTTCTTGTCGAGCTTCACGCCCTTGCGCCTCGAGGGCACAGGGGTGCTGGAGGCCCAGATGAGCTTCGCTTGCGGCGCGAGCTTCTTGAGCTGCTTCACGTATGCGGCCAAGTCTTTCTTGTACTCCGCGTTCGTCACGTGCCACCCATGGAGGCCGTTGTTGAAGTGGATGACCGCGTGCGTATAGCCTTCGAGCGCGTACGCGGTCTCCTTGAGGAACGCGGGGTTGTCGATGGCTTTCGACGTGGCGAGCAGGTCCACGCACATCTTGCCCTTGAGCCGCTGCTTCACCGGTCCGCTGTACCCCACGGAGATTGAGTCGCCGATGAGCAGCACGCGGGGCCGCTTGCTGTTGGTTTGTTCCCATCGGAGTTGGCACCATTCGATGGTTTCCAACTTCGGCTGCGCGGCTGTGGCTTTGGGCATCGGCGAGGCTCCTAGGATGGCGACGAAGGTGGTGAGAAGGGGGATGGAGACTTTCATAGCAGGGTTCCTACTTGGGGCGGAACGCCTTCGCGTTCCGATGGACGGTCCCGACGCCTCGGGATCCGCTCCTCTCTGGTCGCGGGCCGCTCAACATACCAAGTCGGCGGTTGTGGTTCTACAGGGCGGCCTTGACCGCGACTGGGCTGTAGCGGAAGATGTGGCGCGAGAATCTGAGCCTGCCCGTCTTCAATATAGCCGACCTGCCAGGACGCGTCACGCCGCATATGAGGAGTATTCGTTTCCCATGAAGCTGACCCCCGCCAAGTGGATCTGGACCGGCGAGCAACAGCCGAACACGTACTGCTACCTGCGCCGGGCTTTCGCAATCGATCAGCTCGCCGTGTCTGCGACGCTCGAGATCGCGGCGGACAGCCACTACCACGTGTGGCTCAACGGGCAGCGCATCGGCCAGGGACCAGCCCCCTCGGCCGGGAAGTGCATGTTTGTCGACTCGTACGACGTGGCGTATGCTCTGCGCGACGGCGAGAACGTG
>JAJRTI010000989.1 GCA_024278415.1 Planctomycetota bacterium
AGACCATCGTCGCGTTCACGTCCGACCACGGCACGCTCCTCGGCGAGCAAGGCCTGCTGCGCAAGAAGCACGAGCAGTTGATCCAAGGCGAGACGCGCCTGCCGCTCATCATCCGCACGCCGGACAAGTCGCTGGCCGGCACGCGCGTCAAGCCGTTCGTGCAGGCCCACGACTTCATGCCCACGTGGCTGCACCTGCTCGGCGAGGACGCGCCGGACGCGGTCACCGGCCAGAACGCCTGGCGGCTCGCGGCCGGGGAGGCCGCGTCGCTCTACGACTACGCGGTCACCGCGTACGGCGCGTATGCGAGCGTGCGCGACCACGAGTGGAACTACATCGAACGCGTCGCCGAACTCTGCAAGGGCGAACTCGACCTGCCCCCGCAGCTCTACCACGTCCCCGACGATCCGCTCGAGGAGCGCAACGTCGCGGCCGAGCACCCCGACGTGGTCGCCAAGATGAAAGCGCGGCTCGATCGGCGCATGTCGGGAGACCTCGCCCAGAGAGACTGAGCCAAGCGATTCATAAACACCAGAGAACGCCGCCTCTCTGAAGCTTCAGGTTCTTTCCTCACATTCGTTGTCTATCTGAATTCGTTGGAAGCCCATCCGAGAACATGCCGAGACCCTCCTATGACTTGGAGCACTAACACATGACCGCAACGCTCGTGATCGCCAGCCTCGCCCTCGCCCTGAACGCCGCGCCCGCGCCGTCGGTCAAGGCGGAGGGTTTGCAGTTCGAAATCGCCAGGCTCGACAATGGCGAACGATCCCACATGAACCGCACGTACACCTGGCAGAACGTGCCCGAACCGCTTCGAGGTTGGCAATGTACGCGGGTCGCTGGGGGGGTGCGCGGCAAGGTCGAGGCAACCCCGGCCGCCGACGGGTTGGTCTACATTGCGGGTTGTCCCGGCACCGGCAACATGAAGGGGTGGCGGCTCGTGCGCGAGTGGGTGTTCAACTACACCGACGCGAATCGCACGAAGGTGCGCGTCTTCTCCAAGCCCTGCAAGGCCGGCCAGCGCATCGAGATTCCCCAAGGCGGCTGGACTGGGATGATGCTCATCGCGCCGAAGATCACCGGCGGCCCATCGACACCCAAGCCCGACCACTCCCGCGTGCCCGGCGTCGTCATCGCGCACCGGCCCAAGTACACCCAATGCTACATCGGCTGCCCCAGCATCACGATTCTTCCCGACGGCCGCTACGTCGCGTCGCACTCGATCTTCGGCCGGGGCGTGGACAGCGGCAACACGTTCGTATACCGGTCCGCGGACCGCGGCCGCACGTGGAAGCCGCTCGCGAAGCTCGCACGGCAGCACTTCTCCACGCTCTTCGTGCACCGCGGAGCGCTCTACATCTTCGGCACCGGCGGCAACCACGGCCAAGTCGTCATCAGGCGCTCGGATGACGGAGGCGAGACGTGGACCGAGCCCAAAGGGCCCAAGAGCGGCATCCTCCTGCCCGAAGGCATCTACCACACCTCGACCGTGCCGGTCGTGTTGCACAAGGGCCGGCTCTGGCGCGCGATGGAGGACAACCGCGCCGGCCGGGGCTGGCCGCGGCAGTTCCGCGCGTTCATGATGTCCGCTCCGGAGGATGCGAACCTGCTCCAGGCGTCGAGCTGGCTCTGCTCCAACCGCGTCGCGAGCAAGGACACTTGGCTGGATGGCGAGTTCATCGGCTGGCTCGAAGGCAACGCGGTCGTGACGCCCGCCGGGGGGATGGTCAACATCTTGCGCGCACACTCCTACCTCGGCGGCATCGCCGCGGTGATCCAGGTGAGTGCGGACGGCAAGACCTCCACGTTCGACCCCGCGACGGGCTTCATCGACTTCCCCGGCGGAGCCAAGAAATTCACCATCCGCTTCGACCCGGCGAGCAAACGCTACTGGTCGCTCGTGAACGAGGTCGACGAGGACATGCGATACGGCCGGTCCGCGGCGAGCGTGCGCAACGTGCTTTCGCTCGTTTCCTCGCCCGACTTGAAGCACTGGACCGTGCGCCGGCGCGTGCTGTCCCATCCCGATCCCATCAACCACGGGTTCCAGTACGTGGATTGGGTGTTCGACGGCGACGACATCATCGCGGCGTCGCGCACCGCGTACGACGACGGCATCTCCGGCGCACACAACTACCACGACGCGAACTACCTCACGTTCCATCGCGTGAAGAACTTCCGGCGCTAGGCCGCCGGGGGCGCGAGGCGGATCGCATCGTGTCCCCAGACGACCACGGAGGTTTGCTGATCTAAGCGGCCAATGCCGCTGGCTGGTAGTAGGGCGATTTATCGCCCGTCCTTGCGCCCGAAGCAACGGGCGATAAATCGCCCTACTACAAACAGCACGGCTCGCGCATTCCGCTTGTGTGCACATCACAGTCGTTCCAACCTGCCGGCCAAACCGGCCTTGGGATCGGACCGTTGCCTATTCTGGGGGAACTCGTGCAGACGACCTCTTGACAAGCGCTAAGTCCGTGGTCTGCATTCATCCGTGGGGATCACGGCTCTTGCGAAGGAGAATAGCCACGGATGGATGCAGACCACGGATCGTGCAGAACCAGAATCGTTCGGGCCAGAACAAACTGTCATTCTGAGCGAAGTGGCGCTTTTGCAGCAAACGGGCTATCCGGATCGCGAAGGCGCCAGTACGGCGAGAGCGCATCGTCCGTAGACGAACTCCCATCCTCCCTTTCATACTGACGTGCGCACTAAAGTCTACGCTATACATCGCCAGCGTCCGGGTGTAGTGTAAGGCAAGAGGTCACACCATGAAGCGCTCGCGATACATTGCACTTGTCGTTGCCGCGGGTGTTGTGGCCGCCGTGTGGCTCGCGCGGCGGCCCGTTCGACATGAAGACACGCTCCCTGGAGTCAAACCGATGAAGCTCAACCCGCTTACCCCGGAAGAGGAGGCAGTCATCCTGAACCGCGGCACGGAGCGGCCGTTCACTGGGAAGTACAACAACGTTTTCGAGGCCGGCACGTACGTGTGCAAGCAGTGTGACGCGCCGCTGTATCGATCCAGCGACAAATTCAAATCGCATTGCGGCTGGCCCAGCTTCGACGATGAGATCCCGGGCGCAGTGTCGCGCCGGCCGGATGCCGACGGCCGGCGCGTCGAGATCGTGTGCGCCAAGTGCGGCGGCCACCTCGGCCACGTGTTCGAGGGCGAACACCTCACCGCCAAGAACGTGCGCCACTGTGTCAATTCGATCTCGCTCAAGTTCATCCCCGCGGCGCCCAAGACGGACGCCGCGGCCCAGACCGAGCGCGCGATTTTCGCGTCCGGGTGCTTCTGGGGCACGGAGTACATGATGAAGCGCGCGCCGGGCGTGATCGCTACGACCGTGGGCTACACCGGGGGACAGGTGGACAAGCCCACGTACAAACAAGTCTGCACCGGCCGCACCGGCCACGCGGAGGCCGTCGAGATCGTGTACGATCCAACCAAGACCGATTACGGGGCCTTGGCCAAGCTGTTTTTCGAAACGCACGACCCGACGCAGGTCAACCGGCAAGGGCCGGACATCGGCGAGCAGTACCGCTCCGCGATCTTCTACCTGGACGACGAGCAAAAACAGATCGCGGAGAGGCTTGTGAAAGAGCTGGAAGCCAAGGGCTACAAGGTCGCCACGCAGATCGTGCCGGCGTCCACGTTCTGGCCCGCGGAAGACTACCATCAAGACTACTACGCCAAGACCGGCAAGCAGCCCTACTGCCACGCGTACACGAAGCGGTTCTAGATTGGCCGGTCGCCGCATGCGCCAGCATGCGGGATCTGTCGGGTTTCAAGTCTTCTTGCGTTTGTCCCGCAGCCTGGCGGCTGCGGCTACGATCGGTTGCGGCCGAGGGCCGCGCCAGGAGAATAGACAATGCTGTATCGCCAACTCGGACGAAGCGGCCTCCGCGTCTCCCAACTCTGCCTCGGCACGATGGTGGGATTCAGGGAGGCCAACCAAGAGGAAGCCACGCGCGTGGTGCACGAGGCCATCGAACTCGGCATCAACTTCATCGACACCGCAGACTGCTACGGCGAGTCGGAGGTCACGGTAGGCAAGGCGCTGGCCGACGGCAACAAGCGCGGCCGCGTCGTGCTCGCGACCAAGGAATGCTGGTACATGGGCGACGGGGCCAACGATTTCGGCGCGAGCCGCAAGCACATCATCGACGCGTGCGAGGCCAGCCTACGCCGGCTCCAGACCGACTTTATCGACCTCTACATTATCCACGTGGTCGATCCCACAACGCCGATCGAGGAAACGCTCCGCGCGCTCGACGACCTCGTGCGCCAGGGCAAGGTGCGATACATCGGCACGTCCAAGCACCCCGCGACGCAGCTGGTTGAAGCGGTGATGCTGAGCGAGCGGTACGGCTTGGAGCGCTTCGTGAGCGAGCAGCCGCCCTACAACCTGCTCGACCGCAATGCGGAGAATGAGTTGATCCCGGCGTGCATGCGCCACGGCATCGGCATCACGCCCTTCTTCCCGCTCGCGTCGGGCCTCTTGTCGGGCAAGTACCGATTGAGCCAAGACATGCCGGCAGAGGGCCGCATGGCCAAGCGCGCGCTCGACAGCGACGGCATCTTTACGACAGCGGCGCTCGAGGCGGTCGAGAAACTCATCCCCATTGCCGAAGCCAAGGGCATCACGCTCGCGCAGTTGGCCCTGGCTTGGATCATGCAGCAGCCCGGGGTAGTCTCCCCGGTCGTGGGCATGCGCACGGTCGAGTACGTGCGCTCAGGCGTCGCCGCGTGCGACGTGGAGCTGACCGAGGAGGATTTGGCCGCTATCGACGCGGCAGTGCCCCCCGGGACGTTCGTGAGCAACTACTTCGAGCCGAACGTGTATCGCCCCCTCCGCATGGGCTACGCAGCCGCGGCCCGCAAGATCCCCGGCACCGGCGCGTACATCCCGCTGGACGATCCGTTTGCGGGAACGAGG
>JAJRTI010000005.1 GCA_024278415.1 Planctomycetota bacterium
GCGCTGCGCAGGTTGAAGCCCACGTGGTAGACGACGCCCGCCTCCTCGGCGAGCAGCGCCAGCTCCCGCGCCTGCGTGCTGGTGTGGCACGGCGGCTTCTGCGTGTAGAGCGGGAAGCCCATCTTGAGGATCTCCTTGCCGACTTCGTAGTGCACGTCCGCGCCGCCGACGCAGAACACCGCGTCGGGGCCCTCCTTCGCCAGCATCACTTGGAAGTCGGTGTACGTGCGTTGGAAGCCGAACTTGGCCTGCGCGACTTGGGCCTTCTCTTCGACGAGATCACAGATGGCGACCGGCTCGACGTCGTGCTGGTCGAGTTGCGAGAGAATGCGGCGCGTGCAGAAGCGTCCCGCGCCGACGACGCAGATTCGGAGTTTGGGCATGACTGACCTTTCGGCATGTGTACTGATGCATCCGTGCGATTCTAAGCGCGCGGGCATCGTCTGTCCATCCACACAGGGCTTGTCCACGCGTGGCAGCCTTCGGCCACAGCGGCGTTGCTGCCGCCTGGCTCTGCCTTGACAGCCCGGGAGACCAGCAGTACGCTCCTGGAGCAACCACTAACCACGCCAAGCGCGCCACGGATAGCACAGCGCCCGTGAGGTGTCAAGCAACCGCGAGGATCCAACCATGCCCCCCTATGCGATCGCATTGCCCCTGATCGCGGCCTGCGTGTCCGCGCTCGCCGCGGAGCCACAAAACCTCGTGCGCAACGGCAGCTTCGAACAAGCCGGCAAAGACGGCAAGACGCCGGCAGGCTGGAGCTTTGCCTGGAAGTCCACTCACTCGAGCGACAAGAGCCTTGGGTATCAGAAGCGGGAGCCGGACTGGGGCCTCGACCGCGAGCAGGCGCGCGTCGGCCGACAGAGCTTCCGCATCGCGGTCACGCGCGACAAAGACGACGGCGTGCTGTCGCAGGAGGGTGTGCCCGCGAAGCCCGGCGCGACGATGTACATGGTCAAGGCATGGATCAAAACGAAAGGCATGAAGGGCGCGACGGCCAACGTCGCACTCGTGTCGCAGAGCGCCAAGAATAAATGGCTCGGCGCAAACTATTCCATCATCACCGTGCGCGACGACCGGGACTGGACCGAGTATGCCGGGTACTTCCATGCCCCCCCCAAGACCGCGAAGATGCGGCTGCGCCTGTGGCTGAACTTCAACTACTCTGGCGCGGGCGCGGCGTGGTTCGACGACGTTCGCGTGTATGCGACCGATCTCAAGGAGATGCCGCCGATCCGCTACGTGGACGACACCCCGCCTCCGCCGATTCGCCCGGAAGAACGGCGCGGCGGGTTCCGTCTCTTCACCCGCACGTATTTGGAGATGATCTTCCCCAACTCCGTGCCCAAGGCCGATGAGATCGACAGACCGGTCGCGATCGCAGCTACGCCCGGCGAGCGCGAGCCGATCAGCTTCTGCGTGCGCGCGCTGCGGCCGCTGAAGCGGGTGAAGGTCGAGATCGGCGACTTCGTCGGCCCGGACGGAGCGCGCATCCCCGCGTCCGCTGTTAGCTTGGGTCTGGTGCGCTTCCTCTACAGGCGCGGGCAAGCCCGATGGGGGCCGTTCATGGATGGCCGCATGCTTGTGCCGACGTACGTCGAGCCGGGCCGCGCGTTCAACCTTGACGCGCGCGAGACGAAGCAGGTCTGGGCCACGCTGCTCGTGCCCGCAGACGCCAAGCCGGGCGCGTACCGCGCCACGGCGACCGTGACGCCGGCAGGCGGCGAAGGCCGCGATCTGCCCATCGAGTTGGCCGTGCGGCCGTTCAGGCTCGCCGAGCCGAAGAACGTCTTCTTCGGCATGTACTCGCGCTTTCACAAGGAGAGCGAGACGAAGCAGGACGAGATCTACGCGGACATGCGTGCGCACGGCATGACGACCGTGGGGCACTGCGGCCCGTTGGGCTCGAAGATCTCGAAGCAAGGCGGCCGCGTGGTGGTCGCGTTCGACGGCAAGGGTGAACTCGAGCGGGCGATGGCCGCGTATGTCAAGGCGGGATTCCCGGAGCCGTTCGTGTGGCTCATGGGCCGGGACGTGATGCGTTGGTGCGAAAAGCAGGGCCCGCTCGAGAGCGACGCGTTTGCGGACAGCTATCGGCAGGTGATCCTGCGCATTCTCGAACACGGCAAACGCGAAGGGTGGCCGGAAATTATCTTCCAGCCGCTCGATGAGCCGTTCGAGCATGCCAAGCGGCTGGCCGCGGCCAAGCGCTGCCTCCAAATCCTCAAGTCCATCCCAGGCGTGCGCACGGAGGAGGACGGCCCCAATGGCCGGCCCGAGGCGCTTGAGGAGGTCTACGCGCTTTGCGACGTGATCGTGCAGCACGACGGCCCGGTCATGCGCCGCGGACGCTACGACGCGGCCGCGTGGCAGGCGTTCCTCGACCGCACGAAGCGCGACGGCAAGATGGTGTGGTTCTACAACATCGATCTCACCGGCTACCACCCGGAGGTCATGCGCTGGGGCTACGGGTTCGGGCTCTGGTTCTCCGGCGCGACCGGGATGATCGAGTGGGCGTATCAGTTCCCGGTCGGCCGCTGGAGCAATGACAAGGTATACGAGCGCGAGAACACGATCATCTACCAATACCCGCCGGCCACGACCGAGCCCGGCGGCCCGGCCATTGGCTGGGAGGGCATTCGCGAGGGCGTGGACGACTACAAGTACATCCATCTCCTCCACCAACTCATGGCCCAAGCCAAGGCTGCGGGCAAGGCGGGCGACGTCGTCGCGGAGGCCGAGGCATTCGTGGCGAAGCTGCGCGCGCAGACCGACTTCCGCGGCCACGAGGGCTCCGCGTGCCAGGGCGATTGGACCGGGCGCAAAGAGTTCTCCGCGGCCGGCGACAAGACCGTGAGCGGTTCCTACAAGATGGCCAACGGGTGGAGCTTCGCGGACTACGACGCCGCGCGGGAGAAGATCGCGGGGTTCATCGTGCAACTGCAAGGGGAGCTGTAGGCCGCAGGCAACCTCCCGAAGGTTGCCAACCTTCGGGAGGTCCTCGCCGGCCCACGCCCGCTCGTAGCACGCACGTCAGTGCGTATCTGCCACGGCGAACAGGCAGAAGGGAACGCTCTTACGAGCGTGCTACGAACGCAGGGCTACCCGCGCCCCACCAGCCCGCGCACGATCTTGCACGCGTCGGCCACGCGGTCTTTCATCCCGCCGTTCAGCGTGCAGGTGTCGCGGAAGATCAGCTCGACGAAGTTGTCTTTCGCGATGTCGAGCGTCTCCCGAATGTCCTCTTCGAATTCCTTCGCGTCGAAGGTCTTGCCGCACAGCTTCATGGGGTGCGGCTTGCGCGATAGCACCACTTCCTTGCCCGCGGCCGCGGCCACGACCTCCTGGTCGCACCAGGGTGAGACCGTAGCCTTGCGGAGCGACTTGAAGGTCCGGATGTCCGACCAGTATGCGTGCACGGGCTCGCAGCAGCCGTAGTAGAGGAGGCCGTAGCGGTCCGCGATCCGGCGCTGGTAAGGGAAGACGAACTCCGCGTACATGGCCGGCGAGATGCCCACCGCGGCCTGGGCCTCCACGAAGCCCCAACAGTCTTCGGCCCGCAGGCTTTCGCCTTCCGCGATCTCGCGGCGGGGCAGTTCGTCCGTGAACCCGCAGCTCCCGGACCCCACAGACGTTTCTCCGTTGTTGGGCAAGATGAGCCCCTCGGCCTCAAGCCAGTCCAGGAACTCGGCGCCCTCAGTGGTCATGAAGTCGAAGAACCGATGCACGTTCTCCGGCTCGTCGATCATGGCCATGAAGAGATTGTCCATGCCCATGAGTCGCACGGCCTTGTCGATCATGCCGGACCCTGCGCTGAGCGTCTGGCCGCAGGCGATCTTGGCCGGCAGCAGGTCGCCGATGAGCGATTCGGCCATCTCGACGCGGCGATACGTCGCGTCGCGGTCGACGGTGAACTCGCCACGCTGGAGCTTGTGGAAGCTCTTGCCGAGATCGGCCAGCGGCTCGTTGGTTTGGAACCCGAGCGTGCGGCCAGTATCGTCGGCCGCGCGCGTGTATTCGAGGTCCGGACAGATGTTGGGCAGGCCGATGGCCCAGTTGATCGCTATGTAAGGAGCGAACACGCGGTCGTCGTTGATGAGCCGGTAGTTCGTGAGTGCGCGGAGCATGGCCTGCTCCAAGCCGCGCTCGAACTCGCCCTCGCACTGGGGCGCGGGCGTGAGGTCGGCGAAGAACGTGCCGTTGTCCTCGATCTGGAACGGCACGGTGCGCTCCTCGAGCCGGTTGCTGAGCCGCCAGACTTCCCGGCGCGCGTTCATGGTGTCGCTGTTCGCGATCTCCGCGTACCCCGCGGCGATGGTGCGGAGGCGTTCTCGGTCGGTGGGTGTGGTCATCTGAGCGGTCCTCTGAGCCTACAACCTCCCGAAGTTTGGCAACCTTCGGGAGGCTTATCCGCGGCACGGCCGGATCCAAACGATGTCATTCTGGGCGGAACACAGTGTAGCGAAGAGTCTCATGCAGAGCCATCCGGCTGACGCTTGCGAAGCGGCGACGGCACTTTTCCTGGGTGCGGCTCGTAGCACGCTCGTGAGAGCGTTCCGCCGCCGCCCAGAGACGCACTGACGTGCGTGCTACAAGCGCCCACCAGAGGCCAAAGCGGGGTTCCCGCACGTGCGGGACTCTGCCCCCGCACTATGCCGGCGTAGTAGCCGCGCCCGCCAGGGTGCGGGCGGATGGGCGACGCACGCGGCCCCCTCCCCGCATGCTGGCGCATGCGGCTACATGCACCCCGGCCCCCCTACTCGGGCCTCTCGATGCCGAACTTCTTGATGCGATAGCGGAGGTGGTGCCGGCTGATGCCCAAGACGCGGGCCGCCTTGCTCTGGTTCCAGTCGGTCTCCTTGAGCGCTTTCTCGATCATCTGCTTCTCGGCATCCCACAGCGAGTCGGGCTCGGCGGCCTCCTCTTCGTCCTCGTGCTTGCCAACGGCTTCGTCAATCGGCAGGTAGTCCTTGAGATCCTCTGCGGCGACGGTGTCGCCCAAGTGAAGCACCATGAGGCGCTCCACGAGGTTGCGCAGCTCGCGCACGTTGCCCGGCCACTCATACCGCTTGAGAGCGGAGATTGCGTCCGCCTCGAACTCGATGGGCGGCCGGTTGATTTCGACCGCGAACTCGGCCGCAAAGTGCTCCAACAGCCCAGGCATGTCCTCGCCGCGCTCGCGCAGCGGTGCGACCTCGATGTTCAGCACGTTGAGCCGGTGGTACAGGTCCTCGCGGAACTCCCCCTCTTCGATGCGCTCCGCGATGTCCGCGTTGGACGCGACAATGATGCGCGCATCGGTGCGGATGGTCTCGCTGCCTCCGAGGCGTTCGAAGGCCTGCTCTTGGAGGACACGCAACAGCCGCGCTTGCGTGGCTGGGGAG
This sequence comes from Planctomycetota bacterium, assembly GCA_024278415.1. The sequence goes on from JAJRTI010000005.1 coordinate 5,388, forward strand.
CACTCGGTGATTTCGTCGAGAAAGAGCGTGCCCTCGTCGGCCATCTCGAACCGGCCAATGCGCCTGTCTGTCGCGCCAGTGAAGGCTCCCTTCTCGTGGCCGAACAGTTCGCTGTTGAGCAGGTTCTCGTCGATGGCCGCGCAGTTGACGCAGATGAACGGCTTGTCCCGGCGCGGGCTGAGCCGATGGATGTACGAGGCGATGACCTCCTTGCCGGTGCCGCTGGGGCCGGTGATGAGCACGGTGGACTTCACGGCCGCGGCTCGCTCGGCCATTTGCCAGACCTTCTTCATGGCCGCGCTCCGGCCCATGAACAGGTCGTCGCGCTCGGCCAGAGACTTGAACGCCTGGCACTCCATCTGCGTGCGCTCGAACGCGCGGGCGTTCTGGATCGCGACGGCCGCGAAATTCGACAGGACCGTGAGCAGTTGCAGGTCGCGTTCGGCGAACGACTCACGGGCCAGGCTGTTGACCGCTTCGAGCACGCCGATGGTCTTGCGCCCCACCGTGAGCGGCGCCGCGATCAAGGACCGCGTCTTCATGCCCGTCTGCCCGTCCACGCCCTTGTAGTGCCGCGGGTCCGCGGCCGCGTCCGGCACGAGCACGCTCTCGCCGGACTGGAGGACCTGGCCTGCGATGCCGAGGGACGCGTCGAAGCGCGTTCTCTGAAGCGTCTCCTCATGGGGGCCGCTGGCCGCGTAGAAGTAGCACTCGTCGCCCTTTTCGTCGAGTAGGATAACCGAACACGACTCCGCACGCACGACCTTGGTGGCCTCATGCATGATGCTCCGAATGACGGTCTGCGAGTCCAGATGGCTCAACAGTTCGGAACTCAGCGAAACCAACAACTGTAGTTCGTCGTCCAGCATGATCCCTCACAAGCAGAGTGTGTCGCCCGCGGCAGGTGGCGCCGCGTGTCCGGCTGAGGACACGGTGCGATCCGTCCATCCGCCGGACGGCGGGTGCGGCAGCCGTGTTCGCCAGAATGCGGGCGATCTGTGAATCGCTCTCTGCCCCGCTCGTCGGCCGGACGGCGGACGGCTTCCGCATCGTGCGCCAAGTCGTGGCATGTTATAGCCCCGCGCGGTATCGGTGTCAAGGTGCGGAGCCGGCTTGCAGCCCCCACCGGCCGGGCATAGAATGTGGCCCATGCCACACACCGAACTGCCCACCTTCGCCCAAGCCGTCGGCTTGATCGCCCGCTGCGAACGGGGCGAGATGGCGGCCAACGGCGAGGCCGTGTCTGCGTGGATCGAGTACGCCGACGCGCAGGGCATCTTCCACTTCCCCACGATTGAGTACGTGCAAGCGCTCGCCGAGGAACTCCAGCGCCTAGCGCCCAAGCAGATCGTCGAGGTGGCCGCGGGCGACGGCAAGCTGGCCCAGGCGTTGTGCGCGCGCGGGCTCGACGTGGCCGCGACCGATGCGAATGCGGAGGCCAACGGCGTGCGGCGCATGACCGCGGGAGAGGCACTCGCTAAGTTCCAGCCGGACCTGGTGATCGGCTGCTGGGCGCCGATCGACACGGGCATCGACGCGCAAGTGATGCGTTGGCCGTCGGTGCGCACCTACGTGTACATCGGCCACGAGCACAACGGCATCGTCGGCCACGAAGGCTTGTGGCAAGCCGCGGGCTGGCGACATCGCCGGCTCGAATCTGCCGACGCGCACAACCTCGGCCGCACGGACTTTTGCCTCAGCTTCGACCCGCCCGAGATTGTGCAACACGGGTGGACCATGGTGTTGGAACGCGACGCGGGAGCCGGCGTGTGCTGAAGCCGGCTCACCAATGACCAATGACCAGTGACCGTAACGCACTCCCGCCCCAATCGTAGGATGTGGGTAGAGCACTGGACCCTGGAAGACGAGCCAGCTTTGAGCCGCACGCAGACGCCAACACGAGCGAAGGACGCCCGCTCCGGCATTGACTGGGGCGAGGTGGTCGGTCGTCTCCACGGCCGCGTGTTCGGCATCGCGCTCCGGCTCATGCGCAACGAACAGGACGCGCTCGACGCGGCGCAAGAGACCTTCTTCCGGGCCATGCGCGCCGCGGACAAGATCGACCTGTCCCGGCCCATGTTCCCCTGGCTCGCTCGCATCGTGTCAAACATCTGCATCGACTCGCTTCGCCGGCGCGGGGTGCTCCACTTCGACGGCGCGGAGAAGCTCGCACAAGTCAGCTCGGCCGCGCGGCGGCCCGACCAGATCCTGAGCGCGGTCGCTGACGCGGAAAAAGTGCGCCGATGCGTGGACCAGCTTCCCGATACCTACCGGGCCGTCGTGGTGCTCAAGTATCAAGCCGGCCTGTCGAATCGAGAGATCTCCGACACGCTCAAGATCTCGCGCGAGGCGCTGCGCGTGCGGCTCTTCCGCGCCAGGCAATTGCTACGCGATCTGTTCGAGGAAGGCAAAGCAAGATGAGTTGCCCCATCACAACCGAAATGCTCAGCGCGTACGCGGACGACCTGCTATCGCCGTCCGAGCGCGATCTCGTCACCCAGCATCTGGCCGAGTGCGGCGAGTGCGCGGCTGTGGCCGCGGCCCTCCAAGATGAAGCCGAAGCCCTCCGGTCCGCACTCGGCGCCGGGCGCCTGCCGACCGAGGCGTTCATGCGCTCGAAGCCCGCGGCTCAACCCTTGGCCACCCTATGGAAGCTTGCGGCCGCGGCCGCGCTGGTCATGGCCACAAGCTTGACCACCATCTGGCTCGACCGTATGACCTCGCTCAGCGAGACACAGCGCTCGTTCGGCGGATTGAACCTGATCAAAATCTTCTCCGGCGCCAAGTCTCCCAAGATCACCATCCGCGTCTCCCGCGATGACAGCCGTTGGCGCATCGCGCCCGCTTGCTATGTGGTGAACCGGGAAGGCGCCCAGCCGCCAGGAGAGGACGACGTCGACCTGTAGCCGACTGCGCCAGCATTCGGGACTCACAGGGAGGTCCCAAGCCCTGGCGGGCTCGGCTACCGTCCGTCGGAACGCGGAGGCGTTCCGCTCCGAATACCTCCGCGCCACGCGGAGATGCTACAGCTTACGACTCTACGCTTCCTCCCAAGCTTGGCTTGGAGGAAGAGGCGGCTGCGCCGCGCGTCCACCGTACGGCGCAATGGTGCAAACTTAAGCTTGCCGTCCCGTAGGAACGACCGAAAACAGCCCAGCACTTCAGTGCTGGGAGTTGTGCCGTCGGTGGCAAATTGCTAGTCCCGTAGGGACGGCTGAACGTTGTCGAATCGCCCATCTGAGGCCGTTCGCAGCGTTCAGTCGTCCCTACGGGACTAGGGTTCACTCGTGGACCCGTTTTCCCAGCACTGAAGTGCTGGGCTAGTCTCAATTGTCCCTACGGGACAGCAGATCGCCTTAAGTCA
>JAJRTI010000990.1 GCA_024278415.1 Planctomycetota bacterium
GCAAAGCGCGAGACTGCTGTACCCTACGGATGAAGATTACAACTACGTCGGCAGGGAGAAGTACCGGCAAATCGAGGAACGGGGAAGCGGCACCGTGGAGACCCGCTTCAAGCGCAAGGATGGCAAGATCATCGACGTGCTGCTGAGTTCGACCCCTCTTGACCCGGCCGACCTTTCCGCCGGGGTTACGTTTACGGTGCTCGACATCACCGAGCACAAGAAGGCTGATGCGGCCGCGGCACGGGGCCGGGAGCTGGCCGAGTCCGTCGCGCAGGCGAGCCTCCGATATCTGCAAGCGGGCAGCCTGCAAGCCATGGCCACGCTTGTCGTCGAGCAGGCGACCCATCTCACGGGCGCGCGTTACGCCGCGCTGATCGAGTTGCCATCCGAAGGGCAGCCGCGGCTCCTGGCGATGTCCGAGATGGGATGGGACGCGGAGGACGACCAGGGCGTGTATGAAGCGGCGCGGCAGGACATGGAGGAAAAGGGCTTCTTTGAGATACCCATGGGCGACAGCTTGCTCTTTGCCCCCCTGCGCGAGCACGCCACCGTGGTGGCGAACGACGTGCCGTCCGACCCGCGCTGGAAGGGCGTCATGCCGCCGGGCCACCCAGCCATGGAGTCTTTTCTGGGCATGCCCATGAAGGTCGCCGGCGAAACCGTGGGCATGCTCGCACTCGCCAACCGTGAGGGGGGCTTCCACGAAGTCTGCGTAAACGAGGCCGAGGCCTTCGCCGGGCTGGCGGCCATGGCCATCCACGCGCACCGGGAACAGGCGGAACGCCAGCGTGTCGAGGCCCAACTGCGCCAGGCGCAGAAGCTCGAAGCCATCGGCCAACTCGCCGGCGGCGTGGCCCACGACTTCAACAACCTGCTCACGGGCATCAAGGGGTATCTGGGCTTCGCCCTGAAGTGCGCGGAGCCGGGGTCGCCGCTGCACCAAGACCTCACGCAAGTGGACGAACTGGCCGACCGGGCCGCGGACCTCACCCGACAGCTCCTTGCATTCAGCCGGCGACAGACGCTGGAGATGGCCGTGCTGGATGTGAACGAGTTGGTCGCGAACCAGTTGAACATGCTGGGCCGGCTCCTGGGCGAAGACATCGACATCCAGTTTGTCCCCGCGGCCGACCTGGACCACGTGCGCGCCGACTTGGGCCAGGTGGGCCAGGTGATCATGAACCTGGCGGTGAACGCGCGCGACGCGATGCCGGACGGAGGCCAACTGACCATCGAGACGGCCAACGTGGCGCTCTCGCAGGAGTACGTGGATCAGCACGCCGGGGTCACGCCGGGCCAGTACGTCATGATCGCGGTGAGCGACACGGGCTGCGGCATGGACGAGGCGACCCGGTCCCAGATATTCGACCCCTTCTTCACGACCAAGGAGATGGGCACGGGCCTGGGGCTGGCCACGGTGTACGGCGTCGTCAAACAGCACGGCGGGAACATCTGGGTGTATAGCGAGGTGGGCGCGGGCACGACCTTCAAGATCTACCTGCCCGCGGTGGCCGCGAAGGCGACCGAGCGCCGGAAGACGCGCCCCCGCGTGGCAGGAGGCGCGGAGACGATTCTCGTGGTCGAAGATGAGGCCATGGTGCGCGACGTCGCGCAACGCCATCTCGGTGCGCTGGGCTATCGCGTGCTCGTGGCCCAGGATCCGGACGAGGCGGAAGCCATCGCCGCAAGCGAATCCCTGATCGACCTGTTGCTGACCGACGTGGTGCTGCCCGATCGCAACGGCCACGCGCTCTACGAGTCGCTCGTGGCCAAGCGGCCAGGTTTGAAAGTACTGTACATGTCCGGATACACAGACAATGCCATCGCGCACCGGGGCGTGTTGGACGAAGGCACGCCGTTCCTGCCGAAGCCGTTCGACTCGGCGACGCTCGCCGCGAAGGTGCGCGAGGTTCTCGATGGATGAGAGATGAGGGATAAGGGACGGAGCCGCCAGGCCGCTCCTGATCTCTGACCCACAAAGCGGGCTTCGCCCGCAACCCGGGAGCGGATCCCGAAGCCTCGGGATCGCGTTCCGTCTTCACCGTACGGCTGTGCGAGGGTGGGAGCGGCCCGCTCGTAGTGGCGACCGTAAGGGCGCCCTCTGCTCCGATGGCGAATTGTCACCCGAGCGGAAGGCCCTTACGGGCCTACTACAAGCGCAACGGAGCCCGGCGGCAATCCCCTGCACGCGCTGCCAGCCACAGCGCCGTCAAGCCGGCGCACTCCACAACGGAGCGCATCGACAACAGGTTGTCGTTCGAAAACAGACAAACGGCTAAGGGACTAGGCAGATGACGAATGACGAATTGCCCAATGATGAAAGCCAGCCGGCCCTTCTGGTGGTCGACGATGAACCTTACGTGCGCGACGTGGTCGCGCGTTGGCTTGCGAACGAGGGGTATGCGTGCGAGCAAGCGGGCGATGCCAGGGAGGCGCTGGAGAAGCTGCGGGGCCAGGAGTTCGCTCTGGTCATCACCGATATCAAAATGCCGGGCATGTCCGGCATCGAACTGATCGAGAAGATGAAGGCCGAGTGGCCCGGCACGGCCGCCATCGTGCTGACCGGAGTGGACGACCGGGCCACGGCCACGCAAGCCATGGACTTGGGCGCATACGGGTACATGATCAAGCCCTTCGAGGAGAACGAAGTCCTCATCAACGTGGCCAATGCCTTGCGCCGGCGCCGCCTGGAGCGCATGCGAGACCGCTACGAAGAGGAGCTGGAGGAGACCGTGCAGAAGCGCACCGCGGAGGTGCGGCGCACGCAGGAAGAAGTGCTCCACCGGCTCGTGGCCGCCGCAGAGCACCGAGACAGGGAGACCGGCGCACACATCAAACGCATCGGCCTGTATGCGGCCACGCTTGCGGAGCGCCTGGGGTGGGCGAGCCGGCCCGCGCGGGATCTTATGCTCGCGGCGCCTATGCACGACGTGGGCAAGATCGCGGTCGCCGACGCCGTGCTTCTGAAAACCGGCGAGTTCACCCCCGAAGAGTTCGAGGAGATGAAAAAGCACACCATCGTGGGCGCACAGCTCCTCGATGGGTCCGACATCGCCCTGCTTCGCATGGCGCGCGACATCGCACTGTGCCACCACGAGAAGTGGGACGGCACAGGATACCCTCAGGGGCTCGGCGGGGAAGCCATCCCCGAGAGCGCCCGGATCGTGGCCGCGTGCGATGTGTACGACGCGCTGGTGAACGACCGCGTCTATCGGCCCGCTCTGCCGGAAGACCAAGCACTCGCCATCATGGAAGAAGGCCGGGGCCAGCATTTCGACCCGGAGGTTCTCGGCCAATTCATGGCCGCGCTCCCAGACCTTCGCCGCATCCGCCAAGAACTCGCAGACGAGTTGAGGGCCTGAACGCGGCAGAGACCATGATCCGAACGGCTCGATGAGAGGAATCCGAGATGACGAACAGACAACTGCGCCGCGGTGCGCTCGCCCTCGCCTTCGCTCTGTGCGCGCTGCCGTATGGCGCCGCGCGGGCCGTGGAGCAAACAGCCTGGGGCAAAGGCGTCTTCTTCGAGGCCGAGGACTACGACGGCCGCATCCGCGGGCCGGCATCCTTCGGCCGCATTCTCGACGAGCCCCTGGCCAGCGGCCAACAGGCCATCATGGGCATGTGGCAGGACGGCCTCATCAGCTACGGCATCGACCTGCCAGAGGCCGGGAAGTACACGATCTGGCTGCGCGGCGCGTCGCCAAGCAACACGCAGATGCGGCTCGGATTCGACACCATCGACCCGGCCAAGCTGCTCGCGGCAAGGGTGGCCCAGACGCGGGAGAAGCTCGATGCCGCGGGCGCGTACCAGTGGCGCAAGCTCGCGCAAGTGGAGCTGAAGCAAGGTTCGCACGCGTTTATCGTCGGCCAGGGAGCGCTGCGGCCCGACTGCTTCTTCTTCACGCGCGATGCGGAATTCGTTCCAACGGACGAATTGCTCGAAAAGCTCCAGGCCGTACGCGAAGCGCCGAAAGGCGTGAAGCTGCCCGAACTCGTGCACGAGCGCCGCATCACGCAGCACCCAAAGTGGCTCAAACACGCGCTGCGGCCCTGCTACGCGCACTTCGAGTGGGACAAGGGCATGACCGCCGAGGCCTGGTGCAAACGCGCGGCCGCGGCCGGCGCCAATTGCATCATCGGCGCGGGCGAGATGCCGGCCGGGGCCGTCGATGGCCGGCTCAGGCCGTTCAGCTACAAGAACCTCCAGCGCAACCCCGACTTCAAGCTGCCCGACGACTACGACCTGAGCTACCAATGGGTGAAGGAGTTTGCCGACGCCGCGCATGGCCAGGGGCTGAAGATTGCGATCTACGGCGGCGCGTTCCGCACGCTCGATCCGCTGCTCGTCGAGCACCCGGAGTGGCGGCAGATGGACGTCCGCGGCCGGCCCTACCCCAACGGCTTCGGTTCGTGGCATTCGCCCTATCGCAAGGCGTACATCGAGCGGTGGGTGCGCGTCGCCAAGCTCGCGCGGTTCGACGGCATCATGATCGACATGCTCTTCACCGGCCCTTACGGCGGCGACTACTCCCAGTGGACCGTGAAGGCGTTCAAGGATCGCTTCGGCGTCGCCCCGCCCCGGGAGCCGGACCCCCGCAATCTGACGTGGCAGCGGTGGATCGACTTCCAGAGTTGGACGCGTGAGGAGATGCTGCTCGACCTGACCGAGGCGCTCCACGCGGTCGACCCGGAGATCGCGGTCATCATCAACCAAACCGAGGGCTGGATCTTCCGGCACGGCGAGAGCAACTTCCTGACCTCGCGCGTCGCCCAATGCGTGGACGGGCTGCTCGAAGAGATGGGGTGGGACTACCGGCACACCTGGGACCGGCCTTGGGCGTGGCCAGTGAACTCGGCTTGGCAGAACCTGTTCCTGCGCTGCCGCACGCGGCCGGGGTACGGGCAGATGTGGCACGTGACGCTCAATTTCCCCGAGGTGCACGCGCAGTGCCTCGAGTACTCGATGCTCGCCAATGGCGTGGCGCCCGCGGTGGTGGCCGGCGGCAACTGGCCCGAAATGACGCGCATGTGGGCGCACATCAAGGGATGCGAGCCGTGGATCGAGGAGAACGAACTCGTGCCCTGGATGGCGATTCACTGGGGCGAGGACACCCTCCAGTGGTACGCCAACGCCCAAGGCGACGACGTGTACATGGCGCACATGAAAAACGTGTTCGGCTTCTTCCAAGCCGCGCTGGAGATGCACCTGCCCATCGAGATCATCACCGACGACGACCTCGCGGACGCGGCCAAGCTGAAGCGCTACGCCACGGTGCTGCTGCCCAACAGCGCTTGCCTGAGCGACGCGCAGGCCGCGGCGATCTCGCAGTACGTCGAGCAAGGCGGCGGGCTCGTCGCGTCGTACGAGACTGGGCGATACGACGAGGACGGCGTGACGCGAGAGACTCCGGCGCTGGAGCCGCTGTTCGGGGTGGCGCAGTACGGGCCGGTGCAGAGCCGCTCGTGGAGCATCCCGCTGCACGACGTGAAGCACCCGATCATGGACCACCCGGACATCCAGACGGCCGGCGCGTGGCGGCAGGGCTTCAGCGTGCGCGCCAAGAATGGCGTGCTCTACAGCGGCCCCCGACAGCGCAACGTCGGCGCGGTTGCGACCAGCACGCCTCCGGCCGGCGCGGCCGCGGTGCCCCTCATGGGCGCGGGCAAGCAGCGGCCGGCCGGCGCGCCGGAGGTCGTGCGCTACAAGGCGCTCATCGCCCGCCAGCACGGCCAAGGCAAGGTCGTGTACTTCCCCATCGACATGGGCCACGCGTACTACGTGTTCAACCACCCGCTCAACCGCCGGCTCATCACGCGGGCGATCGAGTGGACTGCCGCGTATCCCAATCCGCTCAGGACCAACGCGCTCATGAAGGTGCAAACCGTGCTCTACCGCAAGGGCGGTGCGCGGGTGGTGCATCTTGTGAACGACATCTCGTCGTTTGGCCGGGCGGCCGCGCCCAACCCCGAGGCGTTCACCGCGTTCCGCTCTGAGGTCGCGCCGGTGTTTGACATCAAGGTAGCGGTCGAGGGCGTCTACAAGAGTGCCCTGCTGTTGCCGCTGGGGAAGAGCCTAAAGGTGCGCGAGACCGATGGCTTCACGGAGGCCATCGTGCCGCGTATTGACGTGCATGGGGTTGTCGTGTTCAGGCCGTAGTTCGGCGTGTCCCCAGACACGATCCGATCCATGTCCCCTGTCCCCCCTTCCAGGCAGGCAATTACCCACACGTAAGACCGTTGGGCCGCAGGCCGCAGGAAGTCGGAAGTGTCCCACGGATGTTCGCATGGCTCACGGATAGGAGGGGGAACAAGGCATCGGCGAGACGGCTTTGTCATCTGTGGGGCTCTCACCCCTGCCACACGACTGAGACCTCATGGCTCTTGACCCCGACAGGGGTCATACAACATAGCCCGGGGTTGC
>JAJRTI010000991.1 GCA_024278415.1 Planctomycetota bacterium
ACCGCGAGGCCCTTGTCCGCGGCGAACTTGAGGCCCTCTGTGCCGGCCTGCACGTCCTCGTTCGCGTAGTTGTACTGGATTTGCGCCAGAGCCCAGCCGTCGTACGATTCGATGATCTCCGTGAACAGTTCGTAGTGGTCATGGAACGAGAAGCCGGCCGCGCCGATTTTGCCATCGGCCTTCGTCTTGTCGAGCCAATCAAGCACACCGAGGTCGCGCAGCTTCGGCCACGTCGAGGCTTGCATGTTGTGCAGCAGATAGAAGTCGAGATGGTCGACTTGGAGCCGCTCCATCTGCTCGTCCATCAGCCGGTCGAAGTCCGCGGCCTCCTTCACGGCCCAGGGCGGCAGCTTGGTGGCGACCCTGACCTTCTCGCGATAGCCGGCCGCAAGCGCCTTGCCCACGACTACCTCGCTGTTGCCGCCGTGGTAGCCGTGAGCGGAGTCGATGTAGTTCACCCCGCGGTCGATCGCGCACCTGATCATCTCAATGGCCAGCGGCTCATCGACGTGGCTCACATCGTCGTCGACTGTGGGCAGGCGCATGCAGCCGAAGCCGAGCGCGGATACTTCGAAGTCGAGTGTGCCGAACTTGCGGTATTTCATGGAGGCTATCTTCTCGCGTGGTTCTTGGGGGCATCCGTCGTACGGCGGATTCATGCCCCTGATGGGTGTGTCGCCGAAGCCGACAGACTTCGGGGGGATGGAATGCAGTGGATTGGCAGTTCTGCTCACTCTCCATCAGCCTGGTCTTCCGCAATGGTAGCGTCTTGCCTGAAGTGATCGCTGTGGAACAGGCGTGGTCTCCCCATCAATAGCCTGACATGGCTGGCGTGTCAAGCTCGTGCACGATGGCGCGGGGGGCGCAGAGGGAGCGAAGCCCGAGGTCGCAGAATTTGGGCGTTACTCTTCATATCCGCCTGGCTGCTCTTGACAAGGGAAGAGAAGATGTGCAGACTGCTTAGCCCCGTGCGAACACTGGCGTTGCTGACGCGACGTTTTCCGAGGGCGTTGGGTGTGGGCCAAACGCGCGGGGGCGTTGCAAGTGTTTCCGTGAACCTGGCCGTGGAGCAAAGCTTTGGGATCGTTCGAGAAGGGCAAGACTCACGAGGACGCGCTTTCGGCTGTGGCCGAAGTGAAGGAGTATGTGCTGAGCTTTTTTCCCGAAGGGAAGACGACCAAAGACACCTTCGGGTTTGACATCGGCAGGCCGATCGTGGAGAACTATCTCGTTGAGTCTAGAGAACGCACGGCGATGCTGATCCAAGAAGTCGTGAAGCTGTCTCCAGGGCGACGGGTGGCGGAAGTTGGCCCTGCGTTCGGAATGAACTTGCTCGCCCTCACAAGGCACTTCGGCTTCACGGGCAGTGGGTATGAGATCCCCGCTAACATCGACGTGTACTGCCGGCCGCTGCTGTCCGCTGGGATTCCCGTCAGGGGTTTCGATCTGTACGACGAGACCCCGATCGACGTTGACGTGCCTTGCGATCTGCTGTTGTGTTCGGAGGTCATCGAACACGCGTTCATGGCTGTGGCGACGTGCATCGAGCGTCTGCGATACTTGGTGAGAGTCGGGGGGATTCTGCTGCTGACCACGCCGAACATCTACCGCCGTCGAAACATGCTCCGGCTGCTGCGTGGACGCAACGTTTGTGAGCCCCACCCCGCTCTGCCCGAGAAGCGCAACGGCATCGTAGTGGACGCTCGGACGCACCCACGAGAGTACACCATGTTCGAGATCGTTGACGGCTTCGCGGCGTCTGGGCATTGGGAGCTAATTGACGTTCGCTGTCCGTTGTGGAACCGCGCGTTCGAGGGTGGCAAGGACAGGCTTCGGTATCTGCTGCTTCGTCTGCTCTTCCGCCTGCAGATGGGGGACGACATCGTGGCGGCGGCGCGCCGAATCTCGTGAATCCTGTTTGCGAGATGGCCTACCGCGCCGGGCACTGCTCAGCCATACGGGATGCTTCCAACGAAATTCAGATAGACAGCGAATGGGGAGCAAGGGCGGGATGCCCACCATTCGCTTTCCATGTGAGCGTAACTCGCATACCGCTTGCCGAGAAGAGCTTGGTTCACCCCATATAGACGACTGGGCTTTCTTCTCGATACCCCTATCGAGGGAGGGCAAGTGCGGTGGACGCAACAGATACGCAAGCCTAGCTGACGAATGGTGCGACGAAGTCGCACAGGCGTATAGCCTTGGGCTTCAGCCCAAGGTCACCGATGCCAATGGTTGCCGCGCTCTGAAGGAGCGCCGGAACCGGGACCGAAGACAGAGTCGAACGCGGCGGGACGAGGGACGATTCCCCCGCGCCTACAGCGCGGGGGGCCGTGGCGATGCGGCCTTTGCCCTTGGGCTGAAGCCCAAGGCTGTATCCCTGCACCCCGTCGGGGTGCGTGCATGAGCCGTCGTATTGAGCGGAGTGCGAGTTACGCTCTTTCCATGTTTTGGACCGCACTTGGCGCCAACGGCTCTCAGGCGTTAGCCATCGGGCCGCAACGCTCTCTATCCGTGCGCCGTGGTGCGCCCGGAAGCCCAACGCGTTGTCTCATTTGTACTACTAACCTCCAAGATGTTGGAGTTTCTTTGCACTTGTATCGCGGCCACACGCGTCAGGTTTGACGGCCCAAGCGGTTACAACTCAAGCTCATGGTGCCGACTCATGGTGGTTGTGCCTGGGTCGGACGCGGCCCACAGATACACGCAGATGTGCACAGATTGCGCAGATCCGAAGATGTGGAGGCACGCTTCATCTGTACTACTAACGTCGAGGATATCGAAGTTTCTTTGCACTTTTCACGCGGCGGCATCCGTAAGTTGCGTGATGTCGGCCTCTTAGCGACCACCGCCCGCATGGGGGTCTGCGCCACCAAAGGCGGCAAAGCTGTCCCCATGGTCTGCGCCAATCATGCTCTG
>JAJRTI010000992.1 GCA_024278415.1 Planctomycetota bacterium
CCGGCACTGCAACCCCTCCGACAGCCTCTACAGCATCACCAAGCACGTGGGCGAGCAGTTCTGCGAGATGTTTCGGCGCCGCGACGGCCTGTGCAGCGTGTGGCTGCGGCCAGGGTGTTTCGTGCCGCGGGACGACAGGGCCGACCCGCGGTACGGGCTCGCGTTCCTCACAGGCTACGTGCACTTCAGCGACGTGGCCGCTGCGCACGTGCAGGCCCTGCGCAGCGACGTGCGCGACGAGGCGCTCTTCATCACCTCTCGTGTGCCGTTCACGGCCGACGACACGGACGCGCTGCTCAACGACGCGGCATCGGTGATCCTCAAGTACTACCCGCAAGCCGCAGCCTTGGCCGGGAAGGGCGTCGCACTGCCCCAATCGATTAGCCACTGCTACAGCATCGCCAAGGCCCAGCGGCTGATCGGATACGCCCCCAAGCACAACTTCGAGCAGTGGCTCGCAGAGGCCGTCGCGTAGGCTCACGCCAGCGCCCGTTGCGGCCGCGTACGCGCGGTGGTATCATAGCACGTCTAGGAATAGACCCACTGCCCTGCAAACGCCCACTATGCCGCCCATCAACTCCGATTCGCCCCCCAGCCGCGCCCGCGTCCTACGCGTGAGGCCCGCGAACCTGTCCCAGGCCGTGGCGCAAGCCGCGCAGGTGGTGCGCGCCGGCGGAATCGTCGCGTTCCCCACGGAGACTGTGTACGGCATCGGCGCGAGCGCAGACGGCGATGCCGGGATCGCGCGGCTCGCCGCGCTCAAGGGCCGCGACCCGAGCAAGCCCATTGCGTTGCTGCTGAGCGACTTCTCGCTCGCGGAGCGATTCGCCGCGGACATCCCGCCGGCCGCGCGGCGTCTCGCAGATCGCTACTGCCCCGGCCCCATCACGCTGGTGCTCCCGGCCCGGGCTGGCGGCATGGTCGGCTTGCGTGTGCCGGATCACCCGCTCGCGCTGGCCGTGGTCGCCGCCTGTGGCGGAGCGCTCTGTGCCACGAGCGCCAACGCCGCGGGCGGCCCGCCGGCGCGGTCGGCTGACGCGGTGCTTGCCGCGTTGCCCCGCGGGCTGGACCTGGTGCTCGACGCCGGCTCCACGCCCATCGGCGCGCCATCGACGGTTGTGCGTGTGGATGGCGCCACATCTGAGATCCTGCGCGAGGGCGCGGTGTCGGCCGCGGACGTGGCGGCCGCTATCTGCGCCTGACGCCCTACGTTTTGTCGCCGACTTTGCTGCGAGAAGGGGCGGCGGCGCCGACTCAGCGAACGCCTCCGCAGGGCTTGTCCCTGCGGAGCGACGCTTGAAAGCCTGATCAACGCCTTTTGGTCCATTTTCTCCCCTCCCCTTGCCTTTCCGCTCGGCATGCCGAGCGAAAAGGCAAGGGGAGAAGACAGGTACGAGCCGGCCCTGTCGGGCCCCCAATCACGGCTCCGCACGGACATGCCGTGCGGCGGCCTGGGTGAAACGCGAACAAGCGGACGCCCAGGCCAATTTGCAGTTCGCCAGAACGACAACCTGCTGTCCAGAAATTCACGATAAGCGGCTATGCTCATGGCCAACAACTCTTCAGACCTCCAGCGCGATTGGCTCGCGTTTCAGCAATCGGGCGCGATCGGCGCGAGCGTGCGCGATGTGGTGGCCGCGTCGTGGCGCCGCAGCCAGGCGGCCCAGGTGGATGCCGCGCTTCAAGTCGCGCCGGGCCTCGACAAGGAGGCCCTGCTCGCGCGGCAGCGCGCGTCGGCCGAGTTCACCACCGCGGTCGCGCAGGTGCTCAAGGAGATGGAGCGCCACATGAACGGCTCCGGGGTGATGCTGTGTCTGTTCGATACGGAGGGCGTGCTGCTTCAGACCACCGGCGACGCGGCGGCCGCCGCGGTGCTCGCGAGCGCGGGCTTGCAGCCCGGCGCGCAGTGCGCGGAGGAGCACCTGGGCACAAACTGCGTCGCGCTGGCCATGCAGACGCACGCCGCGGCCCTGTGCACGGGCGCGGAACACTACGCCCAGTGCATGCACGCGGTCGCGGGCAGTGCGTCGCCGATTTACGACCTCGGCGGCAACATGGTGGGCATCCTCGCGGGGCTTGGCATTGCGGAGACCGTGCAGCCCCAACTCATGCACGCGCTGGTCATGTCCGCCGTTACGCTCGTGAACCGCCAATTCCGCACGCAACGCAACCGGGAGATGATCAGCCGCTACCGGCGCATCACCCAGGGGTTGTTCATGCCCGACGCGGACGCGTGCATCATCGTGGGCTTGCAGGGGTACATCCGGCAGGTCAACGTGAAGGCCATGCGCATGTGCGGGGTGGAGCGCGCGGCCGCGGTGGAAGACCACATCGACAAGATCGCGCGGTTCAGGCCCTCGCTGTTCGACAACGCGTGCAAGGGCACGGAAGTGCGCGACCTCGAACTCGAAGTGGCCACGGACCGGGACCGCTTCATCGCGCTCGTGGACGGCTTGCCCATCTGGGGCGCCCCCCAGGAGGTCGCCGGCACGCTGCTCGTGTTCCGCAAGAAACAAGCGTTGGCCGGTGTGCAGGCCGCAAGCGCGGCGCAGTACACGTTCGACGACATCGTCGGCGAGAGCAAGGCCATCCAAAGCGCCAAAGCCTCCGCGGTCATGGCCGCGTCCACAAGCGTGAGCGTGCTGCTGGAGGGCCAAAGCGGCACCGGCAAGGAGATGTTCGCCCAAGCCATCCACAACGAAAGCGACCGCAAGAACGAGCCGTTCATCACGATCAACTGCGCGGCCATCCCCAAGGATCTGAGCGAGAGCGAGTTCTTCGGGTACGGCGACGGCGCGTTCACCGGCGCGCGGCGCGGCGGCATGGTGGGCAAGTTCGAGGCCGCGGACGGCGGCACGGTCTTCCTCGACGAGATCGGCGAACTGTCCATGGACATCCAGTCTGAACTCCTGCGCGTGCTCGAGACCCGGCGCGTGACGCGCGTGGGCACGCACGACGAGATCCCCATCGACATCCGCGTCATCGCGGCCACGAACAAGCGCCTGCTCAGCGAAGTCGAGAACGAGAAGTTCCGAGAGGATCTCTACTACCGGCTCAGCGTCACCAAGATCGCCTTGCCCTCGCTCGCGGAGTTCCCCAGCGACATCCCGTTGCTCGTGGAGAACATCATCAACCACCTCAACGAACGCATGGCGCGCCACGTGACCAAGGTGCACGACGACATCATGGAGCGCATGGCCACCTACAACTGGCCGGGCAACGTGCGGGAACTCAAGAACGCGCTCGAACACGCGGTCATGCTTTGCCAAGGCGATACCATCCACTACGCCCACTTGCCCGACGAACTGCGCGAGGCGCTGCTGTATCGAACGAAGGCCGTGGACCGAAGCGACCCTCTGCTCGACGAGAAGCGCACGGTGGAGAAAATCGAACGAGATCTCCAGAAGGGCGAGCGCGACCTCTATGTGCAGGCGCTCAAGATCTGTGCCGGCAACGTCTCGAACGCGGCCGTGCGCCTGGGGGTGGGCCGAGCCACGTTTTACCGCAAGATGAAGTTCTTCGGGATCCGAAAGCAGGACGTGCTCCGGTAGGCCAGCCACTGGCTGCCGGCCTTTGCATCGCGGGGCCGCGGCGCGCCCCGCGCAGCGAGGCGCCTCTTTGCTACTATAGAGAAGATACCCCCCGCTCGTCGCCACCCCCAGAAGCCTTAGATTACCGGAAGCGCCATACCCATGCCTGCCTTGTCCCAAATGACCCTCAGCGATGGCTGCGTCGATTTCATCCACGACGACCATCTGACCCGCCTGATTGACTCCACCCCCTGCGACGCCGCGCGCGTGCGCGACGTGATCGACAAGAGCATGGCCAAGGAGCCGCTCACCGTCGAGGAGACCGCCGCGCTCGTCGCGGCCGACGACCCCGAACTCGTCGAGGCCGTCTTCGACGCCGCGCGCACGCTCAAACGCGACGTGTACGGCAACCGCATCGTGCTCTTCGCGCCGCTCTACATCGGCAACAAGTGCGTGAACGATTGCGTGTACTGCGGTTTCAGATGCACGAATACCGATGAGGTGCGCCGCACTCTCTTGCCGGACGACATCCGCCGCCAAGTGGAGGCGCTCGAGCGGAAAGGCCACAAGCGCCTGATTCTCGTCTGGGGCGAACACCCCGGGTACACCCCCGAATTCATGGCGGAATGCGTGCGCGCGGTGTACGAGACGAAGATCGGCCACGGAGAGATTCGCCGAGTCAACGTCAACGCGGCGCCGCTCAACGTCGAGGACTACCGCATCGTCAAGGACGCGGGCATTGGCACGTATCAGATTTTTCAGGAAACGTACCACCACCAGACGTACGCCGACATGCACCCGCCTGGCACGCGCAAGCGCGAGTATCTGTATCGTCTTGACGGGCTCTCACGGGCGTTCCAAGCCGGGTGCGACGACATGGGCGTCGGCGCGCTGTTCGGCCTGTACGACTGGCGCTTCGAGGTGCTCGCGCTCGTGACGCACGCGCGGCACTTGCAGCAGACCTACAACGTCGGGCCTCACACCATTAGCTTCCCGCGCCTGCGCCCGGCCGCTGGCGTGCAGAGAGACTGGCCCTACTTGGTCAGCGACCACGACTTCAAGCGCATCATCGCGATCCTGCGCTTGGCCGTTCCCTATACGGGCCTCATCCTGACCGCGCGCGAGAAGCCGGAGCTGCGCCGCGAAGTCATGGCCTTCGGCGTGTCGCAGATCGACGCCGGCAGCCGCATCGAACTCGGAGGCTATTCCGACGCCGGCGACACGAAACACATAGGGCGCGAGCAGTTCGCCCTTGGAGACGCGCGCAGCCTCGACGAGGTCATGCGCGAGTTGATCCAAGAGGGCTACGTGCCGAGCTTCTGCACCGCCTGCTACCGCCTCGGCCGCACCGGCGAACATTTCATGGAGTTCGCCATCCCTGGCTTCATCCAACAGTTCTGCACCCCCAATGCGCTGAGTACGCTCATGGAATACCTGGTCGACTACGCGGCGCCTGAGACCCGCGCCGCTGGCATGAAGCGCATCGAGGAGGAGATGGCCAAGATGCCCGACGGCCCGCAGAAAGCAGAGGTCGCCGACCGGCTGCGGCGCATCCGAGAAACGGGCGACAGGGATCTATACTTCTAAGGGGCGCACGCACTGAACCGGCGAGGGGTTGATGAGGCCCGCCCTTCCACTCATCAACAATTAACCATCAACCATTCCGCCTCATGCCAGCCTTCCGCAAAGAACACGATCTGCTCGGCGCTCGCGACGTGCCGGCCGATGCGCTGCACGGAGTGCACACCGAGCGCGCGATCGAGAACTTCCCGCTCAGCGGCCGGCCCGCGCCCAAGGGGCTCATCCACGCGTACGGCGCGGTCAAGCTCGCCTGCGCGCGCACGAACCACGAACTGGGGCGCTGGGACGAGGCCACGTTCGACGCGATCGCGCGCGCGTGCATGGAGATGATGGAGGGCCACCTCGACGCGCACGTCAAAGCCGACGCGCTCCAAGGCGGCGCCGGCACGTCCACAAACATGAACGTGAACGAAGTGCTCGCCAACGACGCGCTGCGCCGGCTCGGCAGACCCCTGGGCGACTACGACACGATCCACCCGCTCGACGACATCAACCTGCACCAGTCGACCAACGATACCTACCCCACCGCGCTCAAGGTCGCCGCGATCCAGCAACTGCGCGTGCTCGAACGCGAGGTGATTGGCCTGCTGGAGGAGTTTCAGCGCAAAGAGAAGGCCCTCGCCCACGTGGTCAAGGTGGGCCGCACGCAAATGCAGGACGCGGTGCTCGTGACGCTCGGCCGCGAGTTGGCCGCGTACGCGGAGGCGTTCGCTCGCGACCGCTGGCGCATCTACAAGTGCGAGGAGCGCCTGCGCGTGGTGAACCTCGGCGGCACCGCGATCGGCACCGGCCTCGGCGCGCCGCGGCAGTTCATCTTCCGCGCAATCGAGCACTTGCGCGACATCACCGGCCTGGGCTTGGCGCGCGCGGAAAACCTCGTCGAGGCCACGCAAAACAACGACGTGTTCGTCGAGGTCAGCGGCATCCTCAAGGCGCTCGCGACGAACCTGCTCAAGGTCGCGACCGACATCCGCCTGCTCTCGTCCGGCCCCGACGCCGGCCTCGGCGAGATCCGCATCCCGGCGCGGCAAGCCGGCTCGTCCATCATGCCCGGCAAGGTCAACCCGGTGATCCCGGAGGCCGTGTCGCAGGCTGCGATGGTCGTCATGGGCAACGACGCGGTCATCGCGCATGCGGTGTCCATGGGCTCGCTCGAGCTGAACCCCTTCCTGCCGGTCATTGCGGACGCGCTGCTCACGAGCCTGGACCTGCTCGCCAACGCCTGCGACATCTTTCGGCGCCACTGCGTCGCCGGCATCGAGGCCAACGAGGAGCGCTGCCGGCGGCACGTGGAGGGCGCCACGGCCACAATCACCGCGCTCGTCGAGACCATCGGCTACGAAGCCGCCCAAGCGCTCGGCGATGCTCACCGCGAGACTGGCAAGAGCATCTGCGAACTCGCAGTCGAGCGCGGGCTCATGACGGCCGAGGAGTTCGACGAGATCGTCTCGCCGGAGCGCGTCACACGCCTCGGATCCCCGCGGCAACGCCCGTAGCCGAAGCCGCCAGGCTTCGGGCTCTGACCTCTGACCTCTGACTTCTGACTTCTGGCCCATGCAAGCAACCCCCAAAGGCTTCCGCCTCCACATCGGCCTCTTCGGCCGGCGCAACGTCGGCAAGTCGTCGCTCCTGAACGCGATGACCCGGCAGAACGTGTCCATCGTCTCCAACGTGGCGGGCACGACGACCGATCCAGTCGAGAAGCCCATGGAGCTGCTGCCCATCGGGCCCGTGCTCTTTATCGACACCGCGGGCATCGACGACGTGGGCGCGCTGGGCGAGATGCGCGTGCAGCGCACGCGGCAGGTCTTCGACCGCACGGACGTGGGCATCATCGTGACCGAGGCCGGGCACTGGGGCGAGTTCGAGGACGCGATCCTCGACGAGTTGCGCAAGCGCGAGACGCCGACCATCGCCATCTTCAACAAATGCGACCTCGCTGAGCCGCGCGCTGAAGTGGAGGAGCGCCTCAAGGGCATGAAGGTCCGCCGCGTGCGCACCATCGCCAAGGACGGCGAGGGCATCCTCGACCTGCGCGAGGCGCTCATCAAGGTCGCGCCCGACGACTTCATCAACGCTCCAACCATCCTCGGCGACCTCGTGCCCGCAGGTGAGTTGGCCGTGCTCGTGGTGCCCATCGACCTCGAAGCGCCCAAGGGCCGGCTGATCCTCCCTCAGGTGAACGCGATCCGCGACGTGCTCGACTGCGACGCGTACTGCATGATCGTGAAAGAGCGCGAGTTGCGCGACGCTCTCGACCGGCTGAATCGGCCGCCGAGCATCGTCGTGACCGACTCACAGGCGTTTCTCAAGGTGGCCGGCGACACGCCGTCGGACGTGAAGATGACGTCCTTCTCGATCCTCTTTGCGCGCTACCGTGGCGACCTGAGTGCGTTCGTGCGCGGCGCGTTGGCTATCGAGGAGCTGGAGCCCGGCGCCCACATCCTCGTAGCGGAGGCTTGCACGCACCACCCCATCGGCGAGGACATCGGCCGGGTGAAGATCCCGCGGTGGCTGCGGCAGTACGTGGGCGGGAAACTCGAGTTCACGCACGTGCAAGGCCACGACTTCCCCGACGACGTGAGCCCGTACAAGCTGGTGGTGCATTGCGGCGCGTGCATGTGGAACCGGCGGGAGATGCTCTCGCGCATCATCCGCTGCCGCCGCGCGGGCGTGCCGATCACGAACTACGGCATGACCATCGCCTACTCGCTCGGCATCTTCGAGCGCGCGCTGGAGCCCTTCCCCGCCGCGCTTGATACGTACCATGAGCTGCTGCGCGGAGAAGGCGCGTAGCCAGGCCGCCCTCTTGCCCGCAAGGGGAGCGCGCGGGTATGATGGCGCAGCATTGTCGTGGGGGCTAGGCCAACGGGGATCGTCGCCGCGCCATGTGTCGTAGGAGATGCCGTGGGAGATTGGCTGCTATCGTGCTTGCGCTCAGCGTCGCTTGCCTGGCATGGACGAAGCCAGCCGACGCCGCGGCGACCAAGACGGCCTCGCCTGTTGCCGCCAAGCCGGGGGCCGAAGCCGGCAAGGTGGAGTGGTTTGAGGGAGCGTATAGGCTGTTCGCTCTCGGCATGGGCTTGACGCGCGACGACGCGCGCGCGTTCCTCGTGGACTCCAGAAGGGCCGTCGTGCCCGTCGCGGGGGGCGTGGCCGGTGTCGGGCTGATCTGCTGTTTCTTTGGCTGGCGGCTGCTCAAGTTCGGTGTCGCACTCGTCGGCGCGATCTTCGGCATCTGGGTGGGCCTTGTCGTGACGTTGGTTCTGGTGCTCTTGGCAGGCGCACTGCTCGCGCCGGTCGTGCCGAAGGAGTACAGCGACTGGGTAGCGGCCGGCCTTTTCGTGGTCGTGGGCACGCCGGTCTGCACGTTCGGCGCGAGGATCGGCCGACGCTGCTCGCGCGTCGGCCCCAAGCGATCCCCACTCGATGGCGCAGACGCGACTTTGGGCAACATCGCGATGTGGCTGCTTCGGCCTGCCTTCTTGGACATCAGCATCATCTGGGGATATACGCTGTTCGGCGCGATGTTGGTCGCCATCGGCGCGTACTGCGCCGCGGTCCCGCTCTTGGATCTGCCGGCCGCCCAGCTTCAGTCAGCCCTCACTACCTGTGGAGTCGTGGCGCTCGTGCTGGGCTTTGCCGGCGGCGTTGCGCAGATGCGCTCCCGGCGCTCCAAGCTGCGGGCGGGGCATGGGCCGAGGGAGGGGGGAGTGGCCGACGTCCCGCGCTTTGAGCCCAACGTTGAAGGTCGGCATCTTCTATGATAACGTACTGCTATGGCATATAGCGTCGAACTGAAGCCTCGCGCGATGAAGGATCTGCGCCGGCTCCAAAAGTCTGATGCCACGCGTGTCCTCGACGCGATCGAGGGTCTGTCCGACGGACTCGCAGGCGATGTGAAGCGACTTACCAACTTCACGTCTGAGTACCGACTGCGCGTCGGGAGTTACCGTATCCTGTTCGAGATCGAAAACAACGAGGTAACACTTCAGCCGATTGCAGCAGCCATTGGCCCCATGAACGTGCGCGAGAGTTCAATGGACACCGTTTCCGCTTGACGCAACGCTGTTGGGAAGCCCAACGGGCTTCCGGCTTCTAGCCCAGGGTTGCGGCCGCAGGC
>JAJRTI010000993.1 GCA_024278415.1 Planctomycetota bacterium
GCCATCATCTCGTAGAACGCATTCTCGCTCTCCGCCGGGTCGCAGTCCCCATACAGCTTGTCCGCCTCGGCCACGGCCCGGGCCACGCGGCGGAACAGTTCAGACGGCCGCTCGCAGATCTCTCCCTTGTCATCCCGGCGCAAGTAACGCGCCTGCACGACCGTCGCCGCGTTCACGGACAGCTTCAGGTCGTCCTCAAGTCCCAGCGTGGTCTTGGTGGCGCGCACGTCCGCCCGGTCGTGGCGATAGAGGATGTACGCCTTGGCGACCTCGGCGAGGCCGGCCTTCACCAGGCAGCGTTCGACCACATCTTGAATCGTCTCCACGTCGACCGGCGACGGCTCAGACTCCAGTGCGAGGCAGACCTCGCGCACCACTTCGCGCAACGCGTGGGCGCCCGGCCGGCCGGCGGCCTCCTGCGCCCGCGCAATCGCGCGCTCGATGCGCGACGGGTCAAACTCGGCGAGCGCACCGTCGCGCTTGCGGACTTGTCTCTCAGTGTCAGCCATGTCTTTTCTGCGATCTGGGTGCGTGTATCATAACGCCAGACGCCAGCACGGGGCTTGTCCCCGTGTCGCTGGGCGGCGGGGGCCGCAGGCCGCCCAGGGGGGCACAGGATTGCCGACTAGGGGGCAGCTCCCTGTCATCCCTCCTCCCTTTCCTTGCCGAATCTCGCTCGCCTTCGGCGAGCGAGATTCGGCAAGGAAAGGGGAAACAGGGCGTGGCCGGTTCCGCGGAAGTCGGTAATCGTCGCCCTGCTGGGGCACGCCCAGCGGGGGCGGGAGGACAGCCCGCCGTACGGTGGACGCGCGGCGCAGCCGCCTCTTCCTCCAAGCAACGTCTTGGAGGAAGCCTACGTGTTTAGCGTGCGCGGCAGCCATCCGTGAGAACGCCAAGGCGTTCCGCTCCGCGCCTCGACGCTCACACTCAGTAAAGCACGAAGGAATATCGTTGACAAGCCTCCGGGCAGCCCGTAACATCGTCGGTTTGCCCAACGACGCCCTTTTTCCGAGGCTTCTCGTGTCCTGGACTGACGTTGCCAAGACCCCGCGCCGCATCCACCGGATGACGCAAATCTTGCAGGTGCTGGCCAAACACGGCTTCGGACACTTCGTGCACTACCTAAACCTGCAAGCGTATTTGCCCATCTCGAAGCGCTTGCCCAAGGTGACAGCGGAAGGCGAGGCGCCCGAGCCCGAGACGCTTGCGTCCCGCACGCGCATGGTGCTCCAAGAGCTGGGCCCCACGTTCGTCAAGCTGGGGCAGCTTCTCTCCACCCGGCCCGACCTTCTGCCGGAAGACTTCATCACCGAGTTCAGCCGACTTCAGGACCAAGTGGAGCCGTTCCCGGCGGCGCAAGCCATCGAGCGCATCGAGCAGGAACTCGGCCGCAGCATCGACGAGGTGTTCGGGTCGTTCGAGCGCGAGCCTCGCGCGTCGGGCTCCATCGGCCAGGTGCATAACGCGACGTTGCGGGACGGCCGGGAAGTCGTCGTCAAGGTCAAGCGCCCGGGCATCGAAGCCGTCGTGCGCGGGGACATGGATATGCTGGGGCTGCTGGCGGAGCGGGCGGAGGCCGTGCCGGACTTGCGCGTGTTCCGGCCCAAAACGATCCTCGAAGAATTCCACCGGGCCATGCAGCAAGAGATGGACTACGTGTCGGAGGCGTCGAATACAGCCAAGTTCTACGACGCGCTCGCGGACCGGCCGGGGGTGAGGTCGGCTCAAGTGCATTGGGACTACACGACGTCGTCGGTGCTGACGCTGGACCGGCTATCCGGCGAGAAGCTCCAAAACGTGGAGCGGCTGGCGGAGATGGGCGTGGACCCGCGGGAGATGGCGCAGCGCATGCTCGATACGTTTTTCTACCAGTTCTTCGAGGCTGGCTTCTTCCATGCGGACCCCCACCCGGGCAACTTGCTGGTCACGTCTGACGGCGTGCTGGAGCTGATCGACTTCGGCATGGTGGGCCGGCTGGGCGCGAGCTTGCGCAGCCAACTGGGCACCGCGCTCATCGGCATCGCGCGGCAGGACATGGAGCTGATTCTGGACGTCTTCACCGAATTGGGCGTTGTGTCGGACCCCATGTCGGCCGGCTTGCGCGCCGACATGCAGGCGATCCTCGACAAGTACTACGGCATCCCGATTCGCCACATGGACACGGCCCGCGTGTTTCACGACGTGATGCGGGTGACGCGCACGCACAACATCGTGCTGCCGCGGGATTTCGTGCTGCTTGGCAAGGCGCTAGTCACAATCACGGGCTTAGCCAAATCGCTTGACCCGGAGCTAAATGTACGCGATACTATTGCCCCTTATGCCAAGGCGCTCGTGCGTGAGAAGCTCTCGCCCAAGCGCATCGCGAAGGTTCTGGGCGCCAATGCCTGGTATCTGTCGAATCTTCTCGGGCAGTTGCCTCGCGAGATTCGGCAGTTGTTCCGGAAGGTTCTTGGCGGCGACCTCGAAGTCGCATTTCGCCACGAGGGACTGGAACACTTCATCAGCGAAATCGACCGGGCGAGCAACCGGCTCGCATTCAGCGTGCTTGTGGCGTCGATTGTGATCGGTTCGTCGCTCATCATCCATGCCAACATCGGTTTCCCGGTCCTGGGCGTGAGCGGGCTGGGCTTGTTCGGCTACCTGACCGCGTTCGTCCTTGGCGTCTGGCTCTTGATCGCGATCCTGCGGTCGGGCCGGCTCTGATCTTGCCCGTGTAGCTCAGTTGGTAGAGCACGGCATTCGTAATGCCGGGGTTGTGGGTTCAAATCCCACCGCGGGCTCACGTGCGTTCTGGGGCAAGCCGGGGGCGAGCGCGGCCCACGCGCTCGTTGTCACGCCACACGCCGGGATCTCGCCGCGGCCAAGGTTGGGAACGCCGCGTCGGGCCGCGACGTAGAGGAGGGTTCCGTGCCTTCGCTTGCCGAATCACTCGCCTTCTTGGGCTCGCAAACGGTCTTCGCCTTCTACGGCATGGTCACGTTCATGGCGGGCGCCGCGTCCGCGTGGATCGTCATCCACTGGCGCATCGAGCCCCTCATGTGGTTCGCGCTCTGGGTGCTGGACAGGTGACGAAGCTCGTGGGCAGACGGCCCAGCATGGGGAGGCTCTTCACCGTCATCTTCCTCTTTAATTCTATCGCCATGTTCGTATACATGTGCGCGGGGTTGTGGGTCGTGCTGCCGGCGCTTGTGGGCTTTCTGACCGGGATGAACCTCGTCGTGATCTTCGCAGAGGGCAAGCCGGCTTGGGGCGAAGAGGAGGACGACGAACCCCGCGCGCTTGTGTCGGTGAGCGACGCGGATGGCCTCGCGGAAATGGCCGGGCCCCCGCCGCCAAAGCTCTTGCCCCTGCTCTGCGGCTTGCTCGTGCTGTTGCTGGAGCTGCCGGCATTCTGGTACGCGCTCGGCATGGGCATCAGCTTGGGCCACTTTGTGCGCGAAACATACAGCGTGGGGCAGATCCTGATGCTCGACTTCCGCACGCCCAGCATCTCGCCCCAGTTCATGGAGCGCTGCACGGCCTACCTACGCGTGATCGTGCCCGTGCTCGCCGTGTCCGCGTGGGCCGAGGCATATGCGGTGAGCGAGACGACCAAAACCGCGGATGCCGCGGAGGACGATGAGGGGTGAGAGACGGGGCGGCCTACTCGCTTCGCCCTGCGCCATCACGCGCTCCGCTATAGAGCCGTGTGAACCGCGCGCGCAGCACGCGTCCGATCATGCGCAGGCCCAGCCTGATCGCCTTAGCTCTGCTCCCGGTAACACTCGACTGGCCCACCCGCTGCCGGTAGTTGAGCGGGATCTCCATGAACGGAATGCCGCTCTTGATGATGATCAACATCATCTCCAACCCGAAGTCGCTGCCGTCGCTGGTGAATAACGGCTCGATGCGCTCGTACACGTTGCGCCGCAGGAGGCGCATGGTGCAGCCTACGTCGGTAAGGATAGTGCTGTTGAAAAGGAACTCCGCAAGCTTCGCGACGAACACGTTGCCGTATTTCAGGAACAGGCCCATATTGGCGCCGTCCCAGATGAGTTCCTTGGACGTGCGCGTGCCCAGCACCACGTCGAAGTCCTCCGAGTACGCGAGCAACTTGAGCACGTCCCCGCCCATGAACGTGCCGTCCGGCTCGGAGATGATGAGCAACTCGCCGCTCGCCTCTTTGAGCCCGCGTTGGATCGCCGCGCCGTAGCCCTGCGTAGGCTCCATCACCTCGATCGCGGCCGTCTTCGCCACTTCCTCGCTCGTGCCCTCCGCGGCGTTGTTGTTCACCACAATGATCTCATCCACATGCCCCTCCGCAAAAAAGTCCTCGATCGCATCGCGGATCGAGTCCTTCTCATTGAAGGTGGGGAAGATGACGGAAACTTTTTGGCCGTGCCACATGCTGTCAGATGGTTGACGGGTGATGGTTCATGGTTGATGCCAAGCCGCGCCTCGTTGCCCTCCTGATCCCCTTCGGTGTCTTAGTGGCGGCGGGGACGCGATGCGGAAGTTCGCCCCCCCCTCAAAGGGGGAACCCACGAGGAGGCCGCGTTGGCGCGAGCCGCTCGGCCATCTCGTGCCGCCCCCCCTGTGGTCCCCCCTGGGAGGGGGGGACGCGGATCGCATCGCGTCCCCAGACGCGGGCCGAACATGCTCATTATGGCGTATGCCGCGAGCACGATCAAGAACGGCATGAGCGGCACGCGGTAGCGCAGGACCGCGATGAAGAGCATGTGGATGCCGGTCGTGTAGCCCACGAGCAGAGCCAATAGCACCAGGTCCGGCCGCGCGTCGCGCACCCGGCGCCACGCGAGCACCGCTCCGGCGATGATGAACGGGAACAGCGCACAGTAACCGATGCCGTAGATGATCGCGTAGAATCGCGGCTTCACGAGCCGCACGTCCTGCTCGTCGTCGCGCACGTACTCCAAATGCGGCCAGAAGCGCCAAAGCCGGCAGAACTTGTCCACCATGAGCCGCGGCCAGAGCGACGGATCCTCGCGCAAGTTCCGCAGCCCGCGCCGGAAGAACGCCCGGTTCATCTCCACCTCGTCCAAGCCCTTGGCGAACGCCCATGACTCGGGCTCGCTGACCCCGCGCGGGTCGCGCAGTGCGCCGGCGTTGTTGCCGATCAAGAACCCGTGCCCTGCGTCGAGCGTGGTGGGCGCAAACGCGCCGATCGTGCGGAAGTTGCGCACGATCCAGGGGCTTAGCGTGAGCGTGCAGCCCGCGGCCAGCGCGGCCGCGAGCGCGAGCCCCCGGCGCCGCGTCTTGCCCACGAACAGCAACCAGAACGCGGCC
The DNA here is from genome assembly GCA_024278415.1 of Planctomycetota bacterium. The sequence continues at coordinate 5,287 of JAJRTI010000993.1, forward strand.
AATGGCATGAACCCCGCGAGCATGGACCGCGACAAGATCGCCAGCCCCGCGCACGCGCCGGCGATGCCCGCAGCCCAGTGGCAGTCCTTGCGCCGCGCGACGGCCAGCATGCACATCGCCGCGGCCTGCCAGAAGATGAACAGCGGCTCGGTCATGAGATTGATGCTGTGCCACACGAGCGGCGGGTACCACCCGGCCAAAACGCCCGCCAACACCCCCACGCGCGGAGAGAACACCGCACGGCCCGCGAAGAACATGAGCAGGCACGTGAGCGCGCCGAGCACCGCGTGCGCGACGCGAATAGGCGTGTAGTTTTCGTTCGTCCAGCCGTACACGAGCCCCCACAGCCACGGGAACAGCGGCGGGCGCCACGCGTGGAGCGCCACGGTGCCCAGCCCGTCGAAGTGCTTGTCGATCACATAGCCCCTCCCCTCCCAGACGCTCCGCGCGTATTCCTTGTAGTGCACGTCCGTGTACACGACCTCCCGCGGATTCAAGCACGCCACGCCAATGAGCCGCGCGGCGAGGGCTTGCGCGAAGATGAGCGTCGCGGCGAGGAGCAGATGCGTTCGTCGTTGCATATTCGGCCTTCTAGCGCAGCCCTCCCAGAGATTCGTCCGTTCGTAACGCCCGCCCATTATTCGGTGCGCGAGGGAGAGTGTCAAGCCGAGGTCGGAAGTTGCGCGAGCGCGCACGCGCGGCGTCGCGCGGAATGACCATTGACTCCATCTCGCGCCATGCCTAGACTGCCCGCATAACCTTAACCCTTCACCACCGGGAGTAGCGCCACCATGGCAACGACGACCGTCACCCTCCATCCCGACGCGGCCATCGGCACAATCAATCCCAACATCTACGGCCACTTCGCGGAGCATCTAGGCACGTGCATCGACGAGGGCATCTGGGTGGGCACGCGCTCGAAAACTCCGAACACGCAGGGCATCCGCAACGACGTGGTCGCCGCGCTCAAGAAGCTCGGTGCGCCGGTCGTGCGATGGCCCGGCGGCTGCTTCGCCGACGACTACCACTGGGAGGACGGCATCGGCCCGCGCTCTAAGCGCCCGCGCACGCTGAACATCTGGTGGGGACAGGAAGAGAGCAACGCGTTCGGCACGGACGAGTTCATTCGGTTCTGCCGGCTCGTCGGCACAGCCCCCTACATCTGCGCCAACGTGGGCAGCGGCACGCCGCAAGAGGCGCGAGCCTGGCTGGAATACTGCAACTACGCCGGCAACACCCACTACTCGCAACTGCGCAAGAAGAACGGCCACGCGAAGCCGCATGGCGTCCGATACTGGGGCGTGGGCAATGAGAACTGGGGCTGCGGTGGACGCTTCACCCCGCGGGACTACGCGAAGGAGTACCGGCGCTTCGCCAGCTACCTGCGCACCGGCCGCGGCGTGTTCGGCCCGGTCGAGTTGATCGCCTGCGGCCACACCACGCCCGACTGGAACCACGACTTCATGCACGAGTTGGGCGACCCGGGCTTGCTTGACCACCTGTCCATCCACCGCTACTACATCGCGGGCAATGACGTGGACTTCACCGACAACGAGTACTTCAACGCGCTCGCGATGGGCCTCGCGATCGAGCACGACATCCAGCGCACCGCAGACGTGCTCGACCTCTTCACCCGCGGGCGCAGGCCGGTGGGCATTATCCTCGACGAGTGGGGCATGTGGCACAGACAGGCCACCGTCGAAACCGGGCTCTACCAAGAGAACACGCTGCGCGACGCGCTCGTGGCCGCGAACACGCTCAACGTGCTCAACCGCTGGGCGCACCGGGTCACCATGGCCAACATCGCGCAGGTGGTCAACGTGCTCCAGTGCGTTGTGCAGACTGACGGCGCCAAGATGTGGCTCACGCCGACGTACCACGTGTATGAGATGTTCAAGCCCCACATGGGCGCGGCCGCGCTGCGCACGGACGTCGACTGTGGCACGCTCGACGCGCACGCGCTCGGCAAACCCTTCGCCCTGCCCAAGGTCACCGCAAGCGCGTCCACAAGCGGCCGCTCGCTCACCACCACGCTCGTCCACGCGGACCTCAACGAAGCGGCCGAGATTCGCATCAAGCTCTACTCGCACGACACGTTCCGCAAGGCCAGCGCCCGCGTGCTGGCGTCCGACAACGTGCGCGACTGCAACAGCGCGAAGCGCAAGACGCTCGTGAGCCCCAAGAAGCTCGCGGTCGACGTGAAAGGCCGCGAGATTGTCGTCGTGTGCCCCGCGCATTCCGTCGTGGTCGTCGAGGCCGAGTGCGCGCAGTAAATGCCGCGTCGTCATCGAAGTGGAGTCCGTGGTTGATTTCCCTCATCCCCAAGGCGTCACATGACATCGCCATCACCATCCGACATGCCGACCATCCCCTTCGGCCCGCACACGCTCTCTCGCCTCATTATGGGCGCCAACCCCATCAACGGCGGCTCGCACCTGTCGCGATTCGTCAACGCGGCCATGAAGTCCTACTTCACGCCGGACCGCGTGCTGGAGATGCTCGCGCAGTGCGAGGGCGTCGGCATCAATGCGTGGCAGTCC
>JAJRTI010000994.1 GCA_024278415.1 Planctomycetota bacterium
GCCTGCGGCCGCAACCCTGGGCTAGAAGCCGGAAGCCCGTTGGGCTTCCCAACAGCGTTGCGTCAAGCGGAAACGCTGTCCATTGAACTCGCGCACGTTCATGGGGCCAACGACTGTTGCAATCGGCTGAAGTGTTACTGCAACCTCTTGATTCTCACACGCTCGTACGGCGACAAGTCGGACCGAATAGCGGCCTGTCCCCACTGGGCGGGGTTGATGATGTTCGCCTTGACATCATCGACTGCTTGCGCCATCATGCTCTCCTGTTTCGGGTGTCTGGTAGACGGAGGGTTTTCACCAAAACTGATGTCTACCAGACGCCCGGTCCCTCGTCAAGTTCACGCCCGTCGGCTCGTCGGCCGCCAAAAGAACCAGTACCGCTGAAGAGTGTCGCAACAGGGCCAGCGAGGTGAGACCCCTCTTTGCACTCGGCTGAAATGTGACTCTCGCCGAAGCGAACGGGCCGGCGCCGTTGGACGCATAAGCCCGAGGAGTATCGCAAGGCGGTGTATAGGAACCGTCGCCGCGGCGATGGGATTGTCTCTGCAACCCAGTTGCGCCCGCGCGGGCGGCATAGGTGACTGCGTGCTCGTGAACGCCCCCTTTCTTGACGGGCTGCTAGGAATGGCGCTGCACCGTTGTGAAGGAGGCGATAGCTGAGCCTGTCAATATGAATCATTACTGAATTGCTCTGATGACTAGGAGACATCTTGTGAACACGATTGCTTTGCTGCTTGCACTGACTGGCTGCGCGTTCGCCGCCGGCGAAGAGGCTTTCTCCAATCTCAAGACGGCCCCCGCGCCGGTCTTTACGGTGAAGGGAGAGGTGCACCGGATCACGGACAAGCAGATCGACCGCTGGCGCGGGGGAAATCATCTCAAGAAGATCCAGTTCAACCAGCCCCGCGGCGGCAACACGGTCTATCGCGCGCTACAGCCGGGGAGCCTCGAAGTGTTCCAGGGCAAACGCAAGCTCGAAGAAGGCAAGGACTACGTCGTGGACTACCCCTGGGGCAAGTTCTGCCTCGGCCCTCAACCGTCAGTCAAGACCGGCGATAGGGTGACGGTGAATTACCGCTACCGCCACCGGCGTATCGATTCGTTAGTGAAGGATGCACAAGGCCGAGAGCGAATCATCCAAGGCAAGCCGGACCTCAGCGTCCCCCGGCCGCCGGCGCTTCCCAAGGGAGCCGTGCTCATCGCGAACCTCTTCGTCGATTTCGACTGCGACGGCACCCACCCGGAAGTGTACCCGATTGGCGCGCCCCCTGCGCGGCCTGCAACGACGCGCGGGCGTATCCCTAGGACGCTGGCGAAGCTGCGCGCTGGGAAAGAAGTGGTCATCGTCTGTTGGGGCGATAGCGTCACCAATGGCGGGAACGCCTCGCCCGGCAACGACTACGTCTCGGTCTTCCGCCGTATGCTCCAGGCGAAGTTCCCCAACGCTAAGGTCCGCGTGGTCCGCGTCGCTGAGGGCGGTTCGTTCTCGCTCAACTGGCTCGATCCGGAGAAATACAAGTTCCGCAACCGCAGCGACATCTGCACGTGGGACAGAATCGCCAGGGAGAAGCCGGATCTCGTCACCCTCGAATTCGTCAACGACGCTGGCATGTACGGGAAGACCTTCGCCAGGGTCTACGGCGACATCCTCCGGCGGGTCAACGCGCTCGGCGCAGAGCTGATTCTGATCACCCCGCACTTCACCATGCCGGAAATGATGAAGTTCAAGTCCGTGCGCAATGCCAGAGAGAACCGCAAGTACGTCTTCGAACTCAAGAAAGTCGCCGCGGCCCACAACTTGGGCCTGGCCGACGCGTCCGCACGCTGGGAGAATCTCGAATCGCAGGGCATCCCCTACATCACCCTGCTCAAGAACTCGATCAACCACCCTGACGACCGGGGGCACCTCATCTTCGCGGAAGAGTTGATGAAGAACTTCGAGTAGGATCGGGCGCCGCTGCTTGGGCGATCCTCGCCTCCCCTCCGCATTCGTTGTCTATCTGAATTCGTTGGAAGCCCTCCCGCAACACCAGGGAGTCCCACCAGGAAGAAAGCAACATGGGATACCTCCACTTCTTCGATGACTGGAAACTGATTGGGTACCAGAATCTCGAACGGCGTATGGGCAAGCCGAAATACGTGCCCGAAGCCACGCTCGAAGATAAGCTTTGTGAGGGGACCTACGATTTCCCCTGCGTCGCCCGGCTCCCGGAAGGCAGGTATGTCGCGCTGTATACGGCGGCAGTGCCGTCGGACAGGGTTCCGGATTTCAAGGGCTTCACCATCCCGAAGGCGACCTTCCAGAAGTCGAAGGCGCGCATGCCGATCTACTGCTACGCGGAAAGCGATGACGGCATCCACTGGCGAAAGCCCGACCTGCGCGGGGTGGTCGATTTTGGGGGCAAGAGCTACGCCCCAAACCAGGTATATGGCGGAGCGGACGGGGGGCCAGCCTTCTACGACATCTACGACCCCGACCCGCAGCGCCGGTTCAAGCTCCTGTTGAACCCCGACCCCTTCGGCGGATACCGGGAGTTGGTGACCTCGCCCGACTGCATGCACTGGACACTGAGCCAACGCTTCGAAGGGCAACGCTCCACCGACACGCCCACGTCGATCTTCTACAACCCCAAGACCCAGGAGTACTGCTTCAATGTCCGCCAGTACCTGGGCGACCGCCGGGTCTTCTTCCTCACCACGAAGGACTGGAAGCATTTCTCGGAGCCGCAACTCATCATGCATCCCTCGCCGCTGGACCCGCCACTCTGCGGCTTCTACGCCATGCCGACCTTCGTCTACGAAGACATCTTCATCGGCCTGCTGTGGCGCATCCATTGCGATCCGACGTCTTACGCGTTGCCGAACGGCGCGATCGACGTCGCTCTCTGTTACAGCTACGATGGCAACCATTTCAACCGCACCTACTACCGGCCCTTCATCGAGCGCAACGAACTCGGCGACCACGGCGGCGGCTGCATCTATACGGCCAGTATGCTCATCGACGAAGACCACCAGATCCGGTTCTACTCCGGCGCGTCCAAGGCCGAGCACTTCCAGAACCAGGATCTCGCGGACGCGGCCCTGATGCTGCACACCATGCGCTTGGACGGTTTCATCTACTTCGCCACGCCCAGCGGCCGCGGGACACTGCGCACTCGGCCGATGCGCTTCAGCGGCGACGACCTGCGCATTAACGCGAGAGCCCCCTGGGGCCACATCCGCGTGCAGGTGCTGGACGAAGCAGGTGAGGTCATCCCGGGCTTCGCGTTCGACGA
>JAJRTI010000995.1 GCA_024278415.1 Planctomycetota bacterium
CGGAGGGGCTCTGGCGAACGGTCTTGGCGGACGCGGCCGCCGGCAAACTGAAGCGGCTCTACCAGACTCGGGAACGCCCAAGCCTGGAGGGCCTTCGGCCGTACCGGTCGATCTTCCACAACAGGAAGTACATGGACCTCGGCTTGGTAGAAGCTGCACGCGGGTGCCACCACGCGTGCGCCTTCTGCTCGATCAGCGCGTTCTACCGGCGGTCCCACCGCTTCCGCCCGGCCCACGAAGTAGCCGCGGAGATCGCGGGCATGACCACCAAGCGCATTTTCCTGGTCGACGACAACGTAGGGGCCGATCGCGACGCGCTGATCGCGCTTTGCGACGCGCTGGCGCCGCTCGGCATCGGCTGGTTCAGCCAACTGAGCGTGGACCGCGCCGACGATGAGGCGTTGGTGAAACGCATGGCCCAAAGCGGGTGCCGAGGCGTTCTGATCGGCTTCGAGGCCCTTGACGAGGCCACGCTCAGCAAGATGAACAAGGGAATCAATCGACGCCCGGGAATCTACGACTCAGCGCTCGCGAAGCTCCGCGATCATGGTATCGGCGTGTACGGAACCTTCGTCTTCGGGTACGACAACGACACCCGCTCTTGCTTCGACGCGGCGCTTGAGTTCAGCCTCCGCCACAAGCTCTACTTCGCCGCATTCAACCACTTGGTGCCGTTCCCCGGCACTCCCTTGTATCGGCGGCTCCAAGACGAAGCGCGGCTGCTGTACGACCGGTGGTGGCTGGAGCCCGGGCTCTGCTTCGGGGACGTCGTGTTCCGCCCGGCGCACATGTCTCCGGAAGAGTTGCGCGAGACGTGCCTCGAATATCGGCGCCGCTTCTACGCCCTGCGCAGCATCCTCGCCCGCGGGCTCGACCGGCAGGCGAACTGCGCGTCCGTCCAACAGGCGCTGGTGTTCTTCGCCATGAATCTCATGTCCCGCAGGGACGTGGTGCGGCGCCAAGGCCTGCCCTTGGGGGAGAACTTATGAGCGCCACTCGATTTCGTCTGGCCGACCGATCCGACGACGCCGCGCTCCGCCGGCTCGACCGCGAAACCGCGATGGACGGAGCGCTGCGCACGGCCTTTCTGCACGAACCCAGCTTCTTCGCCGCGCTCGAAGTCATGGGCCGCCACATGGAAGTCGGCATTTGCCAGGAAACCGAATCCAGGCGCGTCGTGGCGATGGGTGTCCGAGCGATCAAAGACGCGTACGTCAATGGCGAGCCTGCATCCCTCGGATACCTCAGCAGCCTGCGCGTCGCTCCGGATCGCAGGAACGGAACGCTACTGGCGCGCATGTACCGACAGGCGCGGGTGCAGCACGAAGACGGCCGCGCCTCGCTCTACGTCACCACGATCATCGAAGACAACGCCAAGGCCATGGAGATGCTAACGTCGGGGCGATGCGGCCTGCCAACGTATCGAGACTCAGGCCGCTTCCTCACCTTCGCGGTCGGCCTGGGCCAGCGCAATCCCTTTCCCCCCTCTTCCGACTGCCGAGTGAGGCGAGCGACGGAGCGCGACCTGGACGCCATCGTCCGTCTGTTGAACGAAGAAGGCCCTGAGAAGCAGTTCTTTCCCGTGTACACCGCGGCCGACCTCGCGTCGCCGGCCGGACTCCTCCGCGGCCTCGCGGTCGAGGACGTGCTCCTTGCCCACGCGGGGCGGGAGCTGGTGGGCGTCGTCGCGCTCTGGGATCAGACCGGCTTCCGGCAGACCCTGGTGGCAGGGTACGGCGGCCTGCTCAAACTGACGAGGCGCGCGTACAACGCGCTCACGCCCTTCACCGGCTACCCGCGGCTGCCTCGCGCGGGCACGGTGCTCCGCTTCCTGCACTTGGGCCTCGTCTGCGTCAGAGGCAATGCCCTTCCCACCTTCGCCGCGCTTCTCTCCCAGGCCTTTGATGACGCGAAGCGGCTCGGCCACTCATTCTTCACGATCGGGCTACATGAGCGCGACACGCTTGTGAGCGCGATGAAGAAGGCGAAGTGTTTCCGCTACGACAGCCGCTTGTTCGTGGCCCACTGGGAAGACGGGCAGGATGACTTCGAGCGGCTGGACGATCGCACGCCTTATCTTGAGTTGGGAGCACTATGAGATGCAAAGCAACACGATACTGGCCCACAAGGCCGAAGCCGCGGCCCAGAAAACCGCGCAACTCGTGCAAGTCGCCGACATCACCCTGGCACAGAAGGAGAGGATGTTCGAACTGCTGGACGCGCACTACGACAACGTGACCTACCCAGCCTTCCTGCACGACCTGGCGGAGAAGACGTGGGCGATCCTGCTCGCCCGACGGAGCGATGGCCGCATCGTCGGCTTCTCGACCCAACTGCTCATGGAGGCGCGCGTGGACGGATCCGACGTGATGGCCGTGTTCTCCGGCGACACGATCATCGACAAGAACCACTGGGGCGGCATCGAACTGCCGGTGACGTGGTGCCGCATGATGCGCGACATTCGAACGCAATGTCCCAACAAGGAACTCTATTGGTTTCTCATCAGCAAGGGCTACAAGACGTATCGCTTCTTGCCGGTGTACTTTCGCGAGTTCTACCCCTCTTTCCGGAAACCAACGCCCGCGTTCGAGGCCCGGTTGATGGAGCATCTTGCCTGGCGGAAATTTGGGGACGCGTACGATCCCTTGTCCGGCGTGATCCGGTTCGGCCCCCGCGTACCTCGCCTCAAGCGCGGCGTCGCCAAGGTGACCCCGAACCGCCTCCGGAACCGGGATGTCAAGTTCTTCGTGCGCGCCAATCCTGGACATGCGAGAGGAGAGGAACTGGTCTGTTTGGCCCAGTTCGATGACGGCAACTTGAAGCCATTCATGGCGCGGGCCATCCGCAAGCATGACCGCATCCTGCCCGCGGTCGCCGCGCAATTCGCGCACGTTCAGGCTGAAGAGGGCCTTGTGGCATGAGCCTGTTGACCTACGCAGCCCATCAGGCCTGGATCGGGTCCAACCGCGGCGCCCACTCCGCTTTCGTGGCGAGTCTGGACCGGCTTGCGGAGGAGCAGGAAAGCTTCTTGTTGGGCCTGGTGCGGCGGAACGCGGAGACGGCTTACGGCCGCGCCTGTGGATTCGGGAGCACAGCGTCAGTCCGCGATTATCAACGCCTCGCGCCCATCACCGATTACGAAGACTACGCGCCGCACATCGAGCGGATCAGCGCTGGCGAGAAGGCGGTGCTGACGAGCGAGGACGTGTTGCTCTTCGAGCCTACTAGCGGCTCGTCGTCGGCTATCAAATACATCCCCTATACGCGAGGGCTCAAGCGGGATTTCCTCCGCGGCATTGCGCCCTGGATCGTTTCGCTCTATCGCCGGCGTCCCGCGCTCATGCGCGGCAAGTCCTATTGGTCCATCTCGCCCGGCGGTTCAACACCCAATCGCTTGGGCTGCATCCCGGTCGGGTTCGAGGACGATGGCGAGTACCTCGGGGGGCTGGGCCGGTGGCTCCTAAACCAAACCATGGCTGTGCCGCCTGATGTCGCCCGAACCGCCGACACGGAGACTTTTCGGCATGACGTCTTGGTCCATCTGATCCGCGAGAGGGATCTGGCGTTCATTTCCGTTTGGAGTCCCACGTTCCTGACGCTCTTGTTGAGGCATTTCGTGGAGCACGCGGGTGCGATCCTTCAGGGAGTCCGTGGATCCGATCCGCGTCGGGCTGAAGAGATCGCGGCCATCATGCGCGACGCACCAGGCACTCGGCTCTTCGAGAGCATTTGGCCGAAGCTGTCTGTGGTCAGTTGCTGGGCCGATGGCGCCTGCGAGAGGGACGTGCCCCGCCTGCGCGAGTTTTTCCCCACGGTCGAGATTCAGGGCAAAGGGCTGCTGGCGACCGAAGCGATTGTTTCGATCCCGCTTGTCCCCGGCCATGATCCGGTGTTGGCGGCAAGGTCCCATTTCTTCGAGTTCGAAGACTTGGCGAGCGGACAAGTGCGTCTTGCTCATGAGTTGGAGGAGGGCCGGCAATACTCCGTGATCGTATCTACGAGCGGCGGGCTGTACCGATATCGCCTCCACGACACGATCCGCGTCACGGGCCACGTCGGCCAGACGCCCGCCATGCGGTTCGTCGGCAAGGACAACTGTGTGTCGGACCAACGCGGGGAGAAGCTCAACGCGTCGCACGCGGCCGCTTGCTTGGATCGGCTTTTCGCTCGACACGGCGTCGAGCCCGCGTTCGCGCTCCTCGCGCCCGACGAATGCGCCGGAGACGCACTCGCATACACGCTGTTCCTTCAATGCCACATCGAGGACGAGCCGACGGCGACGGCCCTGGCGTCGGAACTCGATGCCATGTTGCGGGAGAACTACCACTACGACTATTGCCGCCGGCTGGGGCAATTGGAGCAAGTGGGCGTATTCCTCATCGACTCGGCGGCGTCGCCGCACCAGGCGTACACGGATGAGATGATGCGACGCGGCATGAAGATGGGCGACATCAAACCCACCGTGCTCGATCGCCAGACTGGCTGGCGAGAGGCGTTTCAAGGCCGTTATGTGGACTCTGTTGTGCTTGCAGAAACCTGACAGCACAGGTAGCCGCATGCGGCTGCATGCGGGATCTGTCGGATCGATAGTTTTCTAGCGTTCGTCCCGCAGCGGCTACGGGCGGCTGCGGGCGTCGCCCGCGTTGACAACCTGAGAACTCAGAAAGGAGTGGATAATGACGAGGAATAGACACCTGTGGCGCGTTGCGGCCCTCGCCGCGACCCTGGCTGCGGCCGCGAGCGCGCAGGAAGCCGCGTCGAACCGTGAAGCCGATCACGAAGCGTTGCGAGCCCTGCGAGTCAAAGTCACGAAAGCGATCAATGGCCGGGACCCCAAGGCGCTGGCCGCGTGCTTCGCCAAGGAGTTCGCATTCACCTGCGCCGACCAGACGCTGATCACGAGCGAGGCGGAGCTGGCGAGCTACCTCGACCGCATGTTCGGCAGCGACGATTCGCCGCTGGTCAGCATGACCACGGAGCCCAAGGCCGACATCTTGACGCGCTTTGTTGGCGAGAACGCGGGCTATTGCTACGGGACTTCGACTGAAACGTACACGCTCAGGGGCGGGCGGAAATCGACCCTTAAGGCCCGCTGGACCGCCCTGGTCATCAAGGAGGGGGGCGAGTGGAAAGTCGCGGCCGCGCACGTGGGCGTGAATCTTCTGGACAACCCCGTCTTGTCCAGGGCCATCTCCACGGGACGCAACATGGCGGCGCTGGCGCTTGTCCTGGGCATTGCTATCGGCGTGCTGGCCGGGCGGCGGCTTGGCCGGCGCAAACAGGAGGCGCCCGCCTGATGCCCGCGCGCAGCAACAGCCGAACTGAAGCGCCCGCGTGCGGCCTCACGGCCGCACGGCGCGCGCTGATGCTCGCGATCAACTACGCGCCGCTCGCGCACGTGGCATCGTTGATCGCGGCAGGAGCGGCCCCATGGTCCCATTGGGCTTGGCGGCTGTCGGCGGTCCTGGGGCTGCTCTACCTCTTGCCGCCGCTCTTGGCGCGTATCCTCCTGTGGGCGCGGCCGATCCAGGAGAGCAGGAGCCCGATCGGTTCCGCGAGCTTTTTCACGTGGTGGGCGCTGCTCAGCTTGCAGGTGGTCTTCTGCCGCCTCCCCATGCTCGAGGAACTCCTGCGGCTCGTCCCCGGCGCGTACAGTTGTTGGCTGCGGCTCTGGGGCTCCAAGATCGGCCGCCTCACCTACTGGGCGCCGGGCACGCGCGTGCTCGACCGGTCGTTCCTCGACATCGGCGACGACGTCGTGTTCGGCGCAGGTGTGCGCTTGAACCCCCACGTGCTCGCGCGCAACGCGGCCGGCGAGATGGAGCTGATTCTGGCGCCCGTCACCATTGGCGACCGCGCGGTCATCGGCGGCTACGGCTTGCTGACCGCGGGCACGCGAATCGCCGCCGGCGAGTGCACGCGCGCCTGCCTTCAGTTGCCGCCGTTCACAACCTGGCAAGACGGACGCCGTGTTGGCGAACCCGGAGCGCCGCGCGCCTCCGACGGAAGCGGGCGGGACCAGCCATGATCTACGACCTGCACGTCCACATCTTCGGAACGGACAGAGAGCGGCATGGCAATTTCCTCCATCCGCGCCGGCGCAGAGGGTTGTTGTTCCGCACCTTCATGCGACGCTTTGGGCTCACGCCTGACGACGTGGCGAACGGCCACCTCGATGATCGCGTCAGGGCCAGGCTGCTGGCCTGGCTGGAGGCCAGCCGCGTCGACCGGGCCGTGGTGCTCGCGCTCGATGGCGCGTACACGCGCGACGGACTCCCCGATGGGACGCACACGCAATTGGCCACGTCGAACGATTACGTGGCCGACATCGCCGACGCGAACGAACGCGTCTTGTTTGGCGCGAGCGTCCACCCCTACCGGCCCGATGCTCTGCGGGAACTCGAGCGCCTCATTGCCCGCGGCGCGTGCCTGGTCAAGTGGCTGCCGTCCGCCCAAAACATCCAACCCGACGCCCCGGCCTGCTGGCCCTTCTACGACGCGCTCGCGCACCATCGCGTGCCGCTCTTGTGCCACACGGGAAACGAGCACACCATCGGCGCGTTCGATACATCGTTGAACCAGCCGTGGAGGCTGAAGCCGGCTCTCGACCGCGGGGTCACGGTGATCGCGGCCCACTGCGGCGCGCGCATGTTCCTGCACGAGCGATGCTTCTTGCGGCAGTGGCAGACCCTGGCGCGAGACTACGAGCACTTGTACGGCGACGTCAGCGCGTTCGGCCTGCCGATCCGCGCCGGCATGCTCCAGCGCATGCTGGGGCGCGACGAACTCGTTTCCAAACTCCTGTACGGATCGGACTTCCCGACCCCCACGTTCCCCTTGAGCGGCATCTTCTCACTGGGCCTGAGCGAAACAATGAGGCTCCACGCGATACAGAACCCTTTCGACAGGGCCTATCTGACCCTCGAGAAAATGGGACTGCCAGACGACGTCTTCACCCGGGCGCAAGGCATCCTTCGCACCCATGAGGAGGCCTCCTTATGCGCCTGAACACGAAGGTCGACGCCTGGCATCTGCCCTGGACGCGCTCCACCGTGCCGCACGGCCTCATGGATATCCTCCGGGGATGCAACATCACGTGCCGGGCCTGCTACAACATGGCCGACGCGCGACTGAAGTCGATCCGCCAGATCGAGGAAGAACTCGACGCCATGCTTGCGCAACGCCAGATCAACTCGATTGGAATCGTGGGAGGCGAACCCACGCTCCACCCGGACCTCTGCGACATCGTGCGCATGATCGCGTCCAGAGGGATCCACGTCGAGTTGTTCACAAACGGCGTCTTGCTCGATGGCCCGCTGCTTTCAGCGCTCAAGCAGGCAGGCGCGGACCTGGTCTGCCTTCACGTGGAGAACGGGCAGATCCGGCTGGACCTACCGCCAGCCCCTTCGGCCGAACAGATCCGAAAGCTCCGGGAGAACTTGGCGTCGCTCGTGGCCGCTCACGGGCTGGAGGTGGGGCTCGCGATCACCGCGTTTGCCGACAAGACTTCCGAGGTGCTCGACGCGGTTCGATGGGTGTTGGACTCGCCGCACGCGAGCTTCCTCCTCGTCACCCATCATCGCGACGTCCTCAACATGGGGCCGATTCGTGGCGACCTGAAATCAGGATTGCACGGCGTCCCCCGCGCCGAAGCCGCAGAGGACGGCCCCACGAACAGAGACTTCGAGCGCCTCATGCGCGAGCAGTTTGGGATTCGGCCCTTCGCGTACGTTGGGTCGAACGTGGACCGCGACGACCCGCGCTGGCTGTCCTATCTGATCGGCGCCGTCCGCTCGGACCACGCCGAAGCGGTCTACCACAGTCTGCGGCCCAGCCTGTTTGAACCCGGGGTGCTGAAGCTCCACGGCCTCCTTGGCAAGACGTACCCCTTCTACCATCAGGACAGCCCCACATGCTTCCGAATGCAGATCCTGCTGAATGGCCTCATGGGCGGCGCGCTGTGGCCCAATCTGCGGTTCCTC
>JAJRTI010000996.1 GCA_024278415.1 Planctomycetota bacterium
GGGAGGAGAAACGCAAAGGCGCAGACGCGCAAGGGCGCGAAGAGTGACCGGTAGCCGCATGCGCCAGCATGCGGGATTGGGGCACGCCGAATGTTAGGTCTCTCCGGCGCCCGCAGCCTGGCGGCTGCGGCTACCGGCGGCGACCTACGCCACAACGACCACCTCATGGATCGGGACGCGAGGAACCGTGATGCAACAGATCCCGCCGGCGTAGGAGCAATCCAACTTCTTGCCCGAAGGCACGAGGGCAACGGAACTTGGCTCCGCGTCCAGCCTCACGCGCACCTTCACGTTCTCGATGGGTGGCAGGTCATCAACAATGACGCGATTGGCGCTGAGCGTTTCGCCCGCGCCGCGGTTGATCAGGTTGACCATGAGATTGCCGTCCTTGCGCCTGAGGATGACCTCCAGTTGCGGAGGGCCGTCGGCCTCCACCGCCCAGTCGATACCAAGTGAGTCGACCAGGCCTGCGACGATCCGTCGGACCAACGGGTAGTGGCGAATGAAGTACGCGCGGAACAGGGGGCCGTGCGCGGCGGTGATGCTTCCATTGCCGAGCCGGCGCCGCGTGATGAGCGGCCGCGCGGGGTCGCCGCTGCCCGGCTCTTCCGTTCGCAGTTGGCACGCGAGCACCTCGACGTCATCCTGTGGCGTGACCGGCTGCCATGGGCCGCATAGGCCGACTGCCGCACCACCTGAAGCCAGACGCACGCCCTTGTCGGCCGCGTCGCCCATGGCGCGGGCGCCGACCAAGTCCGGGCACTCTTGCGCCAAGTGCGCGCCGCTCATGATCACGTGGCCGCCCGCGTCAGCATAGGACTCGATCATGTGAAGGACATCCGGGGTCAAGCAGGTGCGTTCCGGCACCACGACCAGCTTGTACTCGCCCATGTGCTCGATCGCGCGGTCCTCCGTGAGGATATCCGTCGAGCGATGCGTCTCGAGCAGCGCGTTGAGCGCACCCTCGATAGGCTGCATGCACGCGCCGTAGTTGAAGAGCGGATCGTTCGACGCGTAGTAGCTCGACGTGGGGTGCAGCACCGCGGCCTGCGGGACGCTCTCCGACTTGAAGCACACGGCCTGGCGTGCGCGGCAGAAGTCGGCCACGTCCGCGAGCACCTCGTGGTGCCAGCCGACGAGCCATCCGTTGCGCTCCGGCTTGGCGTACACCATGATGCCACCGCCGAGCGCGACGACCTCGGCGACTTCTTGGCATAGATGCAGCGCCTCCTTCATCTGCCACGCCCCCGCGCCGGCGTCGCCGCGCACGAGCGTAAAGCCCCAAGCCATGAGATCCCAACTGATCGGCCGGCCGTCGAGCATGCGCCCTTCGAGCGCGGCGCGGGCCGCTCCCCAGTCGGGCGTGTAGTCGCCGCTCAGATAGTCGACCGGCGCGGCGATGGGGTCGGGCTGGCGGATGGTGTACATCCAGTTGCTGCACACCGCGCAGCCCGGCTTGCGCTCGTGCGCCGCGTTCGCGTACGCGGTCACATAGTCCACAAAGCTCTGGCGCTGGAACGCGAGCCACTCGCCCCAGTGCGCGTCGTCCGGGTTCTTGGGAATCGTCTCGATGCCGGTTTGCTGCGTGAAGGCCGAGGTGCAACGTTCACACCAGCACGGCTGCGAGCCCCAATTGTCGCCATCGATCCAGAAGCCGTCCACGTCGTACTTGTCGATGAGTTCGAGCATTTGCGGGATCATGTACTCGGACACGTAGGGGCCGAGCCGGCACGTGGCCCCGCGCGTGTTCGGTTGCCCGTCTGCGTTCACTTGCAGCCAGTCAGGGTGCAAGATGGCGATGCGCTGGTCGATGACGCCGGAGTAGTGCATGCCGAGCTTGATGCCCAGCTCCTGCGTCACGTCGCGGTGGATTCGGAGCGCGTCCTTCACCACTCCCGGCGAGGTCTGGCCGACCGCGGAGGGCCAACTGGTCCAGCCCGGGTGGCCTTTGCAGTCGCATTGGATCCAATCGGGCTTCACCTGTTCCATACGTTCGCGCAAGTGCTCGTGCGTGAGCGCGGCGCCAAGCTCCGTGTCGTCCTCTTTCGCGTGCAGGTCGTAGTGGATGCCGAAGAACGCGTCGTCGTGCCAACTGGCCATGAGAAAGCTCCGAGGCAACGGGGGATGTGCTCACGAATTGGATGAAAACTCTACAACCGTACCGTCGTCTGCGATGATGACCTCCCCGCCCATGATCGCCTCGGCCTTGCGCTTCTCGCCCTTGGGGTCGTCCAGTATCGCTCGGCCGTGGTGGACGAACATGAGTTGCCCCACCTGAGCCTTCGTGTCCATCAGGTAGTGGCACACGTCCTCGACCTTGTGGTGGCCCGTTTCCATCATGAACAAGTCGCAGGGGGAGAGGATGGGCGCGACGTCTTCCACGCTCCCTACGTCGCCGGACCACACGACTGCGTTGCCGCCGGATTCGATGCGAAGCGAGTAGGAATGCCAGTTCTCGCCGTCGGCCGGTTCGCCCAGGTGGAAGTTGTGCTGTGCGACGACGCGCACCACGCCGTCGTTGAAGATCTCGCCGTCTCGCGTGCGCTCGGCCGCCAGTTCGTAGTCCGTGGTGAAGTCTCCCTCGGTGTTGCGCAGCATCGTCATGATCCCGTCCCAACTGGCCATGTTGGGCAGGTACGTGCAGATACGCTTGCCCGCGAGCTTCTTGCTCGCATCGCGAGTGATGCCGTTGATCTTGCGCATGTTCCACAGCAGGTTGCCGAGGCCGCCGATGTGGTCCATGTGCGTGTGGGAGATGAAGATCGCTCGCACGCTGAGGAGGTCGATGCCGAGCAAGTGCGCGGTGTAAGAGCAGCCTTCGCCGGCGTCGAACCAGTACACGCCGCCGCCGGCTTCGACGACGAAGGACACGTGCTTGCGATTGGGCATGGGCTCGGTGCCAGAGCACGAGCCAAGGACGGTGAGTTTCATGGCGATCTGGTCACTGGTTACTGGTCATTGGTCATTGGTCATTGGTCATTGGTCATTGGTCATTGGTGGCTGGTTTGGGTTCGTTGTCAGCGCGAGCGCGTCCAGCCGCGTGCCGTTCTCCCGGCAGCCGAACTCGATGGTCGCCACGCCTGGCTTCAGGTCGAGGGCCAGCAGCTTTCTGCCGCGGTCGATCTTGACGGGCCTCCACGTCCACTGCTGATACACGCCGGTGTGCCAGTCGGTGAGGGGAAGCGCTTCGTAGCCCTTTTGCCGTACGCTCACGAAGAACGAATCGTCGTCCGGCGTGGGCGCCACGACGCGGGCCCAGAGGTAGTACGTGCCGGGCTTGGGCACGTTCACGAACCAGACCGCGCGTGCGGTGCGGCTGCCGCCTTTGCCTCCGGGCTCGCCCGGCGCCCAGACGAACTTGCCGCCCGCGGCAGTCTTGTCAGCGTCGACGCGGAAGGGGGGCACGATGAATACAGCGGCTTCGGCCTCGATGGGCTTTCCGACGATCGGGGCCTCCCCAGCGCCCGCGTCGGCTTGTTCAAAGAAACGCTTGTACTTCTTCACGATCGCTGTTTGGCCGAGGATCTCGCGGCCCCAGTCGCGGCCGTCGACGGCCAGGAGGAAGTTCTCCGCGCCGGGCACATCGCCTTTGACTGTGCGCCGGCCGGTTTCCATGTCGGCGTCGATGCACAGCGGCCCGGCCTGCCCCTCGGCTTGGAGCGAGACCCGGGCGCCATCAAGTGTCGCCCGGCATTGGCCGCGCATGAAGCCGCGGCGGAACGCGGCGAACGCGACGTCGTCCAGCCCTTCGGCCGCGCGCACCCAGACCGCGACCTGTCCCGGCGCGGGCGCCGGCTCGGTGGAGTGCACGCAGGTGAGCCGCATGGCCCGCCACTTCGCTCCGTCGGCCACAAGCTCGACGGGCGCTTGCTTGCCGTCGGGCGTGCGTGCGATTGGGAAACGGATGCCCACGGCCACGTCGTCGACGCGCAGGAACACGGCCTGGCCGCGGGGCGCCGCGACGCGGGCATCTGCCTGCGGTATGGCCACCTTGGAGTCGCCTAGCCATAGTTCGACGTCCATTGGCAGCACGAGGTGGGAGAGCAAGCACGTCGTCTCGGTCTCGCGGCGGCCGTACCAGCCGGTGTGCGCATCGCCGGACGCAAAGAGCAGCACCTCCGGTCCGGCTTGGACGCTTGCGAGGAACGGCGTGAGGTGCAGCGCTTTGTAGTGGCCGCCACCGGCGTTGAAACGCTTCTTGCCGTACGGGTCGCCGCGCGCGTCCATGAAGAAGCTCACGACCGGCGTGTTGCGATGGCCGGGCAGGTTGATCGTGAGCGGCTTGTCCATGGGGCCGTACGTGGCGCCGGCGGAGCCGATGGCGAAGTGCTTGCCCACGTACTGCACCGCGCGCTGCCACGGGCTGCGGCCCCAACGCTGATGCACGGTGCGCGGCGTCTTGCCGGCGACCTGTTCGCGAATGCCCTTTGGCGGGTCGAGCCAGTAGTGTTGTTGAAAGATGCTCGGTCCTCGCCACTTGGGGTTGTCGATCCACTTGGCCATGATGAGGTGATGGTCCAGATACCCGTGGCCGGTGAGGTAGTCGTAGTCGCGGCTGTGTGCGCCGCCGAGGCGCTGGCCTTGCGCGTTCCAGTTCGCGGCGATGTCGGCCCAGAACAACCGCAACGCGGCCCTGGCGTCGCGCCGCGCCTGTTCGCGCTTGGCGTACTTGGCGATGAGATTGAGCGAGTCGAGGTCCGTGCCGTAGTACGTGGGGCTGAGGTACTCGTGCACACCCTCCTCCCAGAGCGTGAGCAGCCACTGGTCGAGCATCTGGTAGCCCTCTTCGGCCAAGTCGGGCCGGCCCGTGTTCTCGCCGAGCGCGATGCAGTTCCACGTCTTCATGACGAAGATGTTGGTGTAGCTCTCGCTCACGCGATGGCCGCGAATGCCATCGACGCTGAATCGGATGAGCCGGTCGAGGCTCTCGGCCGCGTTGGGCGTCAGCCGCTCTTTGTAGAACATCCAGATCAGGCTGGCTTGCTGCATGGAGAACTCGACCGCGTTGCCATCTGCTGGGGCTTCGTCCTCCCAATACCACTTGAAGTTGCCGTAC
>JAJRTI010000997.1 GCA_024278415.1 Planctomycetota bacterium
GATGTTGCGCTCGACATCGTTGATGGACTCCAAGACGAGTATATGTGGCGTGGGACGGGGCGCGGTCTTGAGCCTGTAGCTGAACGCGGGCAGCACTTTGAACTTCCGGCCCCGGCGCATGCCACTCTCCCGTACTGTATCAGGGGGACCCGGAATGCGGAACCTCCGGCCCGGCGCGAGTTCGACGACTCGGCTGCGGCCCGATTCCCTGAACTGGTGGTCCGTCTTCGTGCAATCCACTGAGTCGAGCCGGCGGACGCGCACCGCGTCGACGATTTGGCCCGAACGCACGAGGTTGGCTGCGAGCTTCTCGCTCACAGCGCTGACCGGGTAGAAGTGGTTCTTGTAGATGAAGCCGGCGTTTGTCTGGCGCGGCAGGAAAGGTTCGCCATTACGCAGCACACGGCCGGTTTGCGATACATCGAAGCGCGCGGCCTGTGGTGGGGCCATCGGCATGATGCGGACCGTGATGGTGGCGTTCTCGACTTGGGCGCCAACGGCGCCCGAAAGTGCCGCGCGCAGCTTGTGCGGCCCGGGCTGCACGTACAGATGCTTGGGGATGGCCGCGGAAAAGGGACCGAGTTCCGTAGGTTTCCCAGCAACGACGCGAGGGCATGGGAACGTGCCCAAGTCAAGCCCGTCGAGAGCCAAACGAACGGGGTAGCGGCGAGCCAAGGGTGGCGTGGCCCGAACGCGTAATGTGAGGTCGAATGGTGCGCCGGGCCTGATTTGCTGCGGTGCGGTCAGCTTCTCGTATACGACTCGCTCGAGCGGCCGAGCGGCCATGACCGTGGCCACTTGAGCCGCGTTGAGAGCGATCGAGTAGACCCGCAGGTCGTCGATCGCAGCTTCGGCCGGCACAGTCCCATTCCAGTTCGTGCCCACACGGATGGACGCGGTCTGACGCGGCTTCCAGACGAACGATTTCTTGGCGACGGGCTTGCCGTCGACGAACAGCGTGACCCCGCGCTGTGCGTCCCATGCCGCGGCAATGTGGCGCCACTGGCCGGGCCGCGACGCCCTCACGTCGTGGACCACGTATGTCGATGGATCTTGACGAATGTCGAACCGGAGCAGCCCGCTGCTCCACTTCTACAGGTAGAGGTTGTTGCTCGATAGGTCGTTGAAGTTGAGCGAGTCGGAGAAGAAGCCATGGTTCTTGCCGTCGGCGCCGGGCCAGTTGGGGCGAACCCACATGCACACGGTGCCCTGCTGCTTGTCGAGGTTGCCCCGCGCCGCGTAGTCGAGATGGGTTTGCTTGCCGAAGAAGACGGCTTGGCCAAACTTGCCAGGGACAAACGTGACGTTCTCGGCGAGGCGAGGTGCGCGGGGGCCAGAAGCGAGCGCGGCTTCGCTTGTGCGGTCGAAGGAAGCCCTAAACCGCAGCAGCCGCGGGGGCGTGGCTGCCTGCGTCGGGATGGATAGCCATGCAGCAGCGAACCAGAACATCGCGTTCATGTGGGGTTGCCTCATGCGAAAGCCGAGGAGTGATGTGCCTGCATTCTAACAGTCGGAGAAGGCCGCCGCGTGAAAAGTGCAAAGAAACTTCCACATCCCGCCCGTCAGCGGGCTGGAGTGTCAGCACGGCATGCATCGGTGCTGTATCGGCGATGTGCGCTTGGCGGGGTTGCGAAGGAGGTTGACCTGAGCCGGCCATCGGGTAGAATGCCGCGCCTGTCTGCGTCTTGATCCGCGCCCACTTGGGCCTCCCCCCTGGAAGGAATCTCGCAATGGCCAGTTTCATCGCATGCCGCATCGGAGTGTATCACGGCGTCGAGAACCCCTACGAGTGGCTCGCCAAGGCCGGCGTGCCAGGAGCCGAAGTCAACCCCACGCCCGACATGGACTTTGCCGCCGAAAGCGCCAAGGCCCAAGCTGCCGGCGTGACCATTAGCAGCCTTAGCACGGGTATTCAATTGGGCAACCCGGACAACTTGGAGGCCTTCAACCGCGTCATCGACGGCGCAGCGAGCATCGGGACCAAGATCATCTTCATCAGCGTCAAGGGCAGCGATGAGGAGGAGCGGAGCGTGCTCTTCGATCGGTGGCGCAAGACCGCGGACTACGCGCAAGCGCGCGGGGTCACGCTGTCGGTCGAGACCCACGAGCCCTTCGGCCACAACGCCCACGTCGCACTTCAGACGATGCAAGAACTGAACCACCCCGCCGTGCGCCTGAACTTCGACACTGCGAACATCTACTACTACAACCATAACGTGGACGCGGTTGAGGAATTGAAGAAGGAGATCGATTACGTGGCCAGCGTGCACCTGAAGGACACGAACGGCGCGTACCACGACCACAACTTCCCGGTCCTTGGCCAGGGCATCGTCGATTTCCCCGAGGTGTTCCGCGTCCTCGGCGAGAAGGGGTTCACCGGGCCGTACACCATGGAACTCGAAGGCCCGCTCACGTCCGGCAAGTCCATCGAGGACCGGCACGCCGCGGTGGTCGCGTGCGTGGACTACCTCAAGTCCATCGGCGTGTGCTGAAAACTTGCCGTTGAATCCTTCGTCGTAACACTTCAGCCGATTGCAACAGCCGTTGGCCCCATGAACGTGCGCGAGTTCGATGGACAGCGTTTCCGCTTGACGCAACGCTGTTTGGAAGCCCAACGGGCTTCCGGCTTCTAGCCCAGGGTTGCGGCCGCAGGC
>JAJRTI010000998.1 GCA_024278415.1 Planctomycetota bacterium
CGCGTTCGTGGGGCTGTTTAAGCTGGTGGCGTTCGCCGGGTTCCTCTTCCCTTACCTTGCGATCCGTTGGGTGCGTGCGGGGCGAGCGGCGTAACCGCGCATGGGGACTCCTGAAGTCCGACGCGGTTGACAGCCGCGGCATAGGCGCTATGCTCTCGGCCATGTGACCCGTAGCCTCGCCCTCGAAGTGATCGCCTCGAATGCCACCTGAACGCCCTGAAGAACCTCCGGCGAGACGCATGACCAGTCCGGGGGATCTGGCCTGTCTTTTCGCTCTGTGTGTGATGGCCCTTTGGTTCGCGGTGGATTCGAACGTTGTGCCTCCGCCGGTCGAGATGGACGGCGTGAACTATGTTGCCGCGGCCAAGGATCCCCGTTGGTTCTTCTGCATGCCGGGTATCCATGCGCAGCGGGTGCTGCCGCCCTTGCTCGTGTGGGTGGGCACGAAGAGCTTGGGCCTCTCAGTGGTGGATGGGTTCCGGGGCCTCTCGGCCGCGTCCTACATGATCTTCCTTTGCTTGCTCTACGGATCGCTGCGCCATGGCGGCGTCCGGCGGCTCGTGGCTCTGGGCACGACGGTCTTTTGCGGGATCTCCTTTTGGCCGATGACGTATAGTCTCGGCAACGTGTACCAAGCGTGCGACGCGATGGCCTATCCGCTTGGCCTGCTCATGGTCGTGTTCGCGTTGAAGCGCAAGCCAGGGGCGCTGTTCATTGCCTCCGCGCTGGGTGTGCTCACGCGGCAGCAACTGGCCGTCCTGGCCGTCGCCGCGTTCATCGCTCTCTACCTCGACACGCGGGACCGGCGGGCACTGGCGTACATGGCTGGCGTCGTGGCGTTGTTTGCCGTGGCCGTGGCGTACTTGGGACGCGGCGACGGTGCGGCCGGCCTTGCGGGCCACACCGTCTTGGAGCTGTCCCACGTCAAGACGGCTCTGAGGGCCGCGGTCGAAACGAAGCTGCCGATCATGTTCACGCCTTTCCTCTTGCTGTTCGCATTCTGCTGGCGAGAGGCCGCGCAGTATGCCATCAAGTACTGGTGGGTGACGCTCTACGCGGCGGCCACTGTGGTGCAGCCTCTGTTCGCCATGGAGATGACAGGCGTGTCCAATGCACAACGCCTGGGCATGATGGGCGTGTGGCCGGCGTTCTGGGTCGCGGGGCTGCTGGTCGAG
The DNA here is from genome assembly GCA_024278415.1 of Planctomycetota bacterium. The sequence continues at coordinate 1,176 of JAJRTI010000998.1, forward strand.
GGCAGGTTGAAATCCAGGTGGGGCGCATGGGTTTACGTTGCCCTGCCGCTGCTGTATGGCACGAGGCACCTCACCCATCTCCGGCATACCTATCCAAGTCCCGTGGGACACCGCACGGTGATGAACGTAATTGTTCTCGCCTTGGTCCTTGCAGAAGTGTGGCGGGGACGCGATGCGGAAGCCCGCGAAGCGGGAATCGCATCGTGTCCCCGGACCGGCACTGCCCCCTGACGGCGCCACGCGTCCTCGTTCATCTGGGGACACGAAGCCGGACGCTTCGCGTCCTGGGTTCATGTCCCCGCGTGGCCGCTACAGCCGGCGCAAATGGAAGCCTCCGTCCACGTTGATGACTTCGCCCGTGGAGAAGGGGAGGTAGCCCTCGGCAATCGCGGCCACGGCCTTGCCCACGTCCTCCGGCCGGCCCCAGCGCTTGATGGGCGTCAGACCCTCCGCGATGAGCTTGTCGTACTTTTCAGTGACCTTCGCGGTCATGTTGCTCACGACCACGCCCGGGCGGATTTCGTACACCCGTATGCCGTGCTCCGCGAGCCGGTCCGCGTAGAGCGCGGTCATCATGCTCAAGCCCGCCTTAGAGATGCAGTATTGCGCGCGTGGAGGCGACGACGTGTAGGCCGAAATGGACGACACGTTGACGATCATCGGGTCGCGGTCCGGGTGCTCCTCCTTGATGCGAAGCATCCACTTCGCGATGGTCTGCGTCAGGAAGAGGGGCCCCCGCAGGTTGATGTCGAAAACCCAGTCGAAGCTCTCCTCGGTCATGTCGAGGATGTCCGCGCGCTCCTTGGGCGCGACCCCGGCGTTGTTCACGAGCAAGTCGATGCGGCCGAGGCGCTCCTGGCACGCGGCCACGATCGCGGCGCGGCCCTCCGGCGTGCTCACGTCGGATTGCACGTAGACGACTTGCACACCCTGTTGCTCGACCTCGGCCAGGGCCTCTCGGGCTTGCTCGGGGCCGCGCGTGCCAGTGGCGACCACGTCGAATCCGATCTTGGCGAGCGCGATGGCGATGCCGCGGCCGATGCCGCTCGTAGCGCCGGTGACGATGGCGGACCTGCGTGACATGCGACGATTGCTCCACGGAGTCCCTGAAATACAGCGGAAGCGCAGCGGGGGAGTATAGCAGCCATGAGGCGCTCCCTGCAACGCACGACGCACCCGGTGGCGTGGCCTGATCCGGTTGCATTGCCCCCCCGGCCATGGCTATAATCCCATGTCCCGGGCGCGCATGGGAGATGCGCGCGCCTGTCCCCGATGGCCGTTACGAGCATCGCTGACATGACCATTACGTGCCCCAAGTGCCGATGCAGCATCGGCCTGCGCCCCGATTTCGAAGAGGGCAAGGTCCGGTGCCCGAAGTGCCGCAGCAAGCTGCAAGTGGCGCCCGGCGGGGAGGCACAGGCGGCTAGCAGCAGCGTCAACGATGAATCTTCCACCGCGGTCGAGGAGGAGTGCAAGCGCGTTGAAATCGGCGATACGGTGGGGGGATGTCGCATGGAGGAGATGCTGGGCGCGGGCGCAATGGGCTTGGTGTATCGCGCCACCCAGCTCTCGCTCGATCGCCAGGTCGCGGTCAAGCTTTTGCCCAGCCGGTTTGCGAGCCAGCCTCTCTTCGTGAGCCGCTTCGACAGCGAATCCGCCGCGCTCGCCGCGCTCAACCATGCGAACATCGTGAGTATCATCGACCGCGGCTGCGAGGACGGCACGTACTACTTTGTCATGGAGTACGTGCAGGGCCGCACGCTGCACGCGATGCTGCGAGAAGGCCAACTCTCCAACGGCCAGATCTTCCAGATTATGGAGCAGATGCTCAGCGCACTGAGCTACGCACAGCGGCAGGGGATCGTGCATCGCGACATCAAGCCGCGCAATATCATGATTAACGATCAGGGCCGGGTGAAGATTGCCGACTTCGGACTCGCGTTCCTCATGGGCGCGGGCGACACGAAGGGCGAGCGCTATGGCACCAAGGGCTACATGGCGCCCGAACAACGCCGCGGCGACGCCAACATCGACGGCCGGGCCGATCTGTACGCCGCCGCGGTCGTGTTGTACGAGATGCTCGTTGGCGAGAAGCCGGACGACAGCCACTACGTCGAGCCGAGCCAGGCGCGCGAGGGCCTGAGCGCTGCGATCGACTACGTGCTGTGCCGCGGCCTTCAGGAGGAGCCGGACAAGCGATACCAGAACCCGGTGGAGATGCTCGCAGACATCCGCATGTCCACAGGCCAGAGGGGATCATTCCTCGCACCGTGCCCCCAATGCGGCACGCACAACGAACCGGAGCGCCGGGAGTGCGCGAACTGCCAAGCCGATCTGGCGGACTTGTTCGACGCTTGCCCGCAGTGCCAGCACGAAAACCGATGCGACATGGGCAAGTGCGCCCAGTGCGAGTTCGACATCAAGGAGCACCGCCGGCAGCTCTGGAAGCAGATCATACACGTGCGCAAGGCCGCGGATGCTTGCCTCGAACAAGCCCGGCTCGATGAGGCCGCGGCCGAGCTGGAGAAGCTGAAGCAACTGCCCGGCCGAGAGTTCCGCAAGGTCGCGGTCGCGGCCGAGACGCTCGTGGAGCGCCTGCTTAGCAAGCGTGGCGACGTGCTCCTGTCGGTCAAGGAGAAGGCCGTGCGCCTGTGCAGCCAGCACAAATACGGCGAGGCGCTCATGATCCTGGAGTCCATCGCCAAGAGCGGGATCGACGTGTCCACGGAGGTCGCGCTCGCAAAAAAGCGCATGGACAAGCGGCTGAAGCTGTCTGACGCGGGGGATGCGCGGTGGCGCGACGGCGACGTGGCCGGCGCGCTAAAGGCGTACGAGAAGGCGCTGGCGATCTGGCCTGACAACGACTTGCTTGCGGAGAACGTCAAGAAGGCCAAGAAGGCGGCAAAGCTGGCCGAGGAGAAGCAGACGCTCATCGAGCGGGCGGAGGCGCAACTCAAGGCGAAGCAGTTCGACGAGGCGCAGCGTATTTGCTCCGGCCTTATCGAGTCGTGGCCCGACGCGCCTGGGCTGACAGCGTTGCTGGAACGGCTTCGACGCGCCCAAGCCTTCGCGGAGGCCGGCCAGGCCCTCCAGGCCGGCGTGGGCTTTGCCAAGGCCAAGAAGTGGAGCGACGCGGCCCGCGAGTTTGCGCGCGCGGAGCAGGCGTGCCCCGACGGCGCCACGCTGCCGGGGCTCGCGGACAAGCTCGCGGAGGCGCGTGCCCGTGCCAAGAAGCGTATGGCTATCATCGCCGGGTCCATTGCGGCCGCGGTGGCAGTCCTCGTGGTGATCATCATCCTTTGTGGCGAGTGAAGCTGAACCCCCGATGGCGAGCCAAGAAGACTTGAAGCTGGCCAAGCGAGCCGTGAAAGCCGGACTCGTGAGCGCGGAAGACGTGAAGGAGTGCATCCGCGATCTGGAGGCGCTGAAGAGGAACGGGAAGGAGAAGTCGCTTGTCGACATCCTGAGGGAAAAGGGCCGCATTGGCGAGTCGAGTGCGCAGGCGCTTTTGCAGGAGGTGACCCCGTCGCCGACGGCTGTGACGATGGAAATGCCGGAAGCGGAGTTCCTGCTTGACGAGGCTGATCCCAGCGCGCCGGCCGCGGAGAAGACACCTCCGTTGCCGGCTGAAATCCCCGCGGCCAGCGAGGCGCCCCCTGCGCAAGACAACGAGACGCAGGACATGATCGGCCGCACGGTCGCCAAGTACAAGATTGTGGGCAAACTGGGCAAGGGCGGCATGGGAGAGGTGTACAAGGGCGAGGACACGCAGCTCGGCCGCTTGGTGGCCATCAAACTGCTCTCGCAATCCGTTACCGGCGGGGCCAAGGAGCGCATGCTCGAACGGTTCTTCCGCGAAGCGCGGGCCGCCGCCCAAATCGTGCACGAAAACATCGTGCAAGTCTACGACATGGGCGAGGACCATGGCTTGCATTACATCGCGATGCAATACGTGGACGGCGGCAACCTTCAGGATGTGGTGAAGAAGGAGAAGCCTCCAGTCAGCCGTGTGGTTGAGTGGATCTATCAAGCGGCTTGTGGGCTCGCGGCCGCGGAAGAACTCAAGATCGTGCACCGGGACATTAAGCCGTCGAACATCTTGATCGGCCGGGATGGCGTGGCGAAGATCGCCGATTTCGGCTTGGCCAAGAACGTGGGCACCGATTCGAGCCTCACGTACGCCGGCCAGGTGCTGGGCACGCCGCACTTCATGTCGCCTGAGCAGTGCGATGGCCTGCCTACGGACACGCGCGCCGACATTTACTCGCTGGGCGCGACCTTCTACTTCGCCCTGACCCGGCGCTACCCGTTCACGGGCGAGACCGCGCTGTCGGTGATGCTCAAGCACAAGACGGAGGCGCTCACCCCGCCCCACGAGCGCAAGCCGGAGATCCCCAAGGGCGTATCGGCCGTCGTGCAGAAGATGATGGCCAAGAAGCTCTCGGACCGCTACAAGAGCTTCAAGGACGTGGTGGCCGATCTCGACCGCCTGCGCCGGGGATTGGAGCCCGAGGCCGAGCCGCCGCCCGCGCTCGCGCAGTCGGACACGAGATCCCAGCCTGACATTGTGGCCATGATCGCCATCATACACGGCCGCAATAAGGGCTACGTGTTCAACATGGAGGAAAACGCGTCCGTGTCCATCGGCCGGGACTCGTCCAAGAGCAACTTGGCCATCCTCGACACGGGCATCAGCCGCAAGCATTGCGTGATCGAGCACAAGGACGGCCAGTTCATCGTGACGGACTGCGGGAGCGCGAACGGCACGTTCGTGAACGGGGGGCGCATCGACAAACCCACGGTGCTCAAGTCCAGCGATCGCATCGAGATTGGGCAGACTGAACTGTCGTTCCGGCGTTTGCCGCGAAACCAAGACGCGCTCCAAGTCGTGCGGATGGCGCACAAGCAAGGCTACGTGAACCAGCAGGAGGCTGAAGAGGCGTTGCGGATCGTGGCCGAGCGCGAGGAGGCCGGCGACGAAATGGGCATGGTGGAACTGCTCCTGCAACAACAGCGCCTCACCGCACAGCAAGCCGAGGCGCTACTGAAGCAATTGGACCAGCGCATTCAAGTGCTCATGGTCAAGGAGCAGGTGGCCGTGCCGGTGCCTGTGGCCATGGATGCACAAGCGCTGGCCGATGCGGCCGCGGCGGCGCCGCCTCCGGTCGCCGGGGCCGCGCCGGTCGCCGCCCCCGCCGTGGTCATTGCCAGCAGCCCCGCGGTGCAGTTGCGCTCGGGCCTGTTCGAAGGCCTCATGTTTTGCGACCAATGCGGCGAGTACATTGGCGACGACGAAGTCTCGGCCGGCAAGAGCAAGACGGTGGGCAATAACGTATTCTGCGCGAGTTGCGTGGAGGAGATGCCGCTGCTCGGCGAGACGCTGGGCTCCTACATGCTGCGGGAGCGTTTGGGCGCGGGCCGCATCGGCATGGTGTGCCGCGCCGAGGACCAGGCGACACAGAAGGCCATCGCACTGAAGATCGTGGACAAAGAGCTTCGCAACGACGCGGCGTTCGTGCGCGAGTTGGCGGCGGCTGTGCTGCGCGCGTCGGAATTCAAGCACCCGAACGTGGCGATGGTGATCGATCTCTTCAAGGCGGAGCCGGAGGTCATTGTGCGCATGCCGTGGATCGAGGGCCGATGCCTTCGCGATGCCCTGCTGCGTGAAACTCCCGAAGGCCTCCGGCTGCGGCGCATGTCGGATTTCGACCGTGTGCTGGAGATCGCCGTGCAAGTGGCGCAAGGGCTCGCGGCCGGCCAGGAGATGGGCGTGGCCCACGGCGAGCTTGGCCCGGAGAAAATCCTGCTGGCCACGAAGGGCGCGGTGAAGGTGGCCGACCTGGGACTCCGCACGGAGAAGCTCGTCGGCAAGCGGAAGGTGGCGCAAACCAAGGAGCATGAATTGGTGGGCTACCTCGATTTTCGTGCGCCGGAGTTGAGGGCCGGCAAGGGCGCACCGACCTTCCAATCCGACCAGTTCTCACTCGGGGGGATTATGTACACCATGCTTACGGGCAAGCGCTTCGGCGCGAAGGCCTCGGTCGATCACCTGAGCGAAGATCTGCCCAAGGGCTGCAAGAAGGTGCTGGGACGAATGCTCGAACGCGAGCCCAAGCGCCGCTATGCCGGGTCGAAGCAACTCATCCGGGATCTCGAAAACATCTAGGAGGTGAGCTGTGGCTAAGATCATCGTCCACCACCGCGGCAAGAAGGAGGCATACCCGCTTGGAACCGGCCCCTTCATTGTGGGCCGCGCGCCAGAATGCGACCTTGCCCTCGACGAGCCCAAGGCTTCCCGGAAGCATTGCGAGTTTCTCGTCGAGGGCGACCGCGTCGTGCTCTCAGACCTTGGCAGTCGCAACGGCACCAAGGTCAACGGCGAGCCGATCCAAGTGCATGCGCTCACCCCGGGCGACGTCATCAAGATTGGCGACGTGACCCTCTTTTTCGAGACCGAAGCGGGGGCGCAGAGCGGGCTGGTCAAGTGCCCCAAGTGCCTCAAGATGATCCCGGAAGACGCGCAAGAGTGCCCGGAGTGCGGCGAGAGCATGAACGAGTTGGACTTCAAGCCACGCTGCCTGATCTGCGAGAAGGAGCAGGACCATGGCGGCCTGTTCTGTATTTACTGCGGAGCGGGCATCGACACCGGCAAGGCCGCAGTGAGTTGTTTCCACTGCAACCAAGTGCTCCAAGGCCGCCCAGAGGAGTGCCCGGCCTGCGGACAGAGCCCCTACCCGCCGCAGCCGGGCAAAACAAGCCATACCAGCCGCATGAAGGCGCTGCCCAAGAACGGCGACCATGACAACGGCGGCATGAAGCAGACGCTGACGCTCACGATCGTGGCGTTGGCCGGCTGCGCGCTGGGCTACTGGCTCGCGCTCTATTCGCCGTTTGCACCGGCCAAGAAGGGGATCAGGCCGGCCGCTCCCCAAGCCACTACGACGACCGCCGCACCGGCGGAAGGGGGAGAAGAGCCGGAATAGAGGAGCGGAACGCGTTCGCGTTCCGGGGGAAGGCGAAGGGCGCTATGTCCCCTTGGCGTTTCCATCCCCTGCCTTAGCCCACAGCGATCCGCGCAAGGAAGATGTCCGATGGCGTGGGCTGGCCGGACGGCAAGGGCATGCGCTCGTGTTGCGAGTAGTAGCTCATCGCGACGTTCCCATCCGGCGCGAGCGCGAGGCCGCAGTACGAGCAGTCGCCCGCGCTGGGCACGGACAGCAGGTGTTCGGCCCTGTCGTTGCGGATCGCCCAGACGGATGTATGTGCGCCTGAGTCCGGCGCGAACGTGCTGGGCGGGAGATCCTTCACTTGCGAGCGGCCCGCGCAGATCCATTCATCGCCGACCTTGAGCGCGACTGGCGCGTGGATCATCTTGCCGAGGTCGGTCCACGCCCATTCGGTGTAGGGGGCCTTGCTCTTGCCCAGCCAGGAGTGGTTGTCCGGCTCGACCGCGCGGGCAATGCAGTGCAGCATGCCCGGTTCGGGCTGGTAGAGCACCGGTTCGCCCACGCCATCGCCCTCGCGCATGAACGCCACGAGCCGCCAGTCGAGCATGTCGTCGCTTGCGAGCAAGTGCATGGACCGCATGAGCCGGTCCTCGCGGCGGGGGAAGTGGTACGCGGCGCACCAGTAGCGCCCGTCGGCCGGCAGCACGCGCCAGAGCCAGTAGTTGGGCGAATACATCTGCCGCGGCGCGCTCCAGCACAAGCCGTCACGCGAGAGCGACACATGCGACACGAGGTCATGCGGCGTGTTGGCAATGCTGCGGCCGCGCCAGCGAGGGTACCACGTGCCGAAGATGAGCCCCAGCCGGTCACCGCAGTCTACAAGCTTGGGATCGCGGTCGTCGCCCCCGGTGCGGATGCGCGCACACTGCTCCCACGCCCCGAGGTCGGCCGAGCGCATGACCAAGCAGTCGCCCGGCGGCTCGAGCCCATGGGTATCGCTCTGTCGGAAGCTGAGGTAGTAGTGGTCCCTCCACTTAAGGAGGTCAGTGAACGCGTTGTGGTAGCCATCGGCGTAGATGGTGTCGACAGAGAGGAGTTGTGCCAAAGTGTGTCTCCTTTGCGTGGGGATGGGCCGGGGATTGTAGCAGAGGGTGCGCGCACGCTTGACGAGCCCGGCCCGTGCTCGCCACCTGCCGGTGATCGCGGATTCAGTTCGCCTACTCGCTGGAGATTTCCACTGGGCTGAAGTCGGTGGCCGAGTTCTGCACGGAGTAGCCCACGTAGGCGATGCTCTTCAGCTTGCTCTTGAGCTTGAGCGTGACCACCTGGCCGGCAACCTTCATCGTGACCGCGCCGGAAGGAACGTCGACCGTCACCACCAATCCCTGTGGTTGGCTGAAGTCGGCCTTCACGGGCTGCTTGACTTGGTTGGAGCCCTTGCCCGCTCCTTCGGTGATGGTCGCTCTTTTGGCTTTCACCATGACGCCGCAGGACACCAAGCTGCTGGCGTCCGGCGAGCCGCCAAAGACCAGGTAGCCGTTGATGCGGCCGCGCTTGGGATCGGCTGCCGGGTTCGCTTGGATCTTCGTGCGGAACGTGGCCTTGCCTGTGATGGCGGTGGGGAGCTTCTTGAGGACGATGCCGGCTTTCTTGTCGCTGTTGCACACGCGGTAGCCAAGGTCGGTGCGCCAGACCCAAGCGCGGCTCACCTTGGCGAAGTCGGCCGCGGCCGACGGCAGGTTCACCTTGGGCTTCGCGGCCTCATCCTTGAGCACCGGGTCCGGCGGGCGAGCCTCCACGCTCACCTCGGGCGCGGGGGCGAGCGGCTGGCCAGTCTCGGTGCCGATGCACACGACTTTGCCATCGGAGGTGGAGAAGTAGAGCCGATTGTTGGCCGCGATCAGGCCGTCGAACTTCGGCATCGAGGCCAGCCGGTAGGCCGCGAGCGCCTTGCCATCGGCCGGCGAGACCGCCACGAGCAGCCCGCCGAGTTCGCCCTTCAACGCAGCCGACTGCTTCGCGAGCTTCTTCTGCATGTCGGGATCGTTCAGCGCGCGGACGGCCTGCTCCTCGTCCTCCACGTCCGGCGGTCCATCCACGAAGAGTACGTTCTTCGCCAAGACCATCGCGTAGACCTGCACGGGCGCCTTGTCGGACCACTTATGCTCGAACCGAGTCACGGACCGCGCTCGCGTGCCGACCTTCTTGCCTTTCTTTCTGATGGGCTTGCGTTCTATGCCGGCCTTCACGATCTTGGGCTGCTTGCTCGCGGCGAACAGGTGGAACTCCAGCGGCGTGGTCCAGCGGTAGTAGCGCCAAAGCCGGCCGTATCCGTAGACCATCTTCTCGTCGAACACGAGCAGGCGTCCGGCCGGCGCAACGCGGCCGGCCAGGTAGTAGCCGCCGGCCCCCGACGCGAACGCACGGCCGTACACCCAATAGGTGCGGTGCCAGAGCGTGTCGTCGAGGAAGCCCGTTGGGCTGAACAGGTGCACGTCGTCCCCCTGCTGCGCCTTCACGTTCACGTAGGTGGTGAACTTGCGCTTGCCTTCCAGATCGAAGGGCAGCGAGCGCATGTACACGTACTTGCCATCGCTCGACAAAACGTCAGGGAGCGCCACGGGCATGTTCAAGCCCTTGACCCGGACTTGGAGGTTCTTCTCCGTCTCGGGGTCGCGGTCGTCCAGGATGGTCTCGGAGAGTTTGCGTCCGGTCTTGGGGTCCAGCCGAAGGAAGCGCAGTCCTCCGTCGAGGAACATCGACCGTCCCGCGACGCAGTAGAGGACGTCGTTCTGCACGAGCACGCTGCCGTGCACGGGCCAGACGGACTCGATCTGCTCTTGCGCGCCCATGCGCCGGTCCTCCGGTGCGGCGCGGAAGCGCCAGATGAGTTGGCCGTCGGACGCGCGCAAGCAGTAGACGTAGCCGTCTGCGGAGCCGAACAGCACGCGGCCCTGCCAGATGGTGGGCGGCGAGTCCACTCGGCCGCCCGCGGTGAACGCCCAGGCCGGCGCGCCGGCGTTCGCATCGAGCGCGTACACGGTATGGGCGTCAATCGACGCCACGAAGAGCTTGCCTTCGGCAACCACCACGCTACTGAGCCTTCCGCCAAGCGCGGTCGCCCATGCTTGCCGAAGGCCAGTCGGTTGTACGGCCGCGGCCGTGGACCCGCTGCGCTGCGCGTCGCCACGATACGTTGGCCAATCCGCTCCGCTGCTGGGCTCTGCCCGGTTGCTCGCGGCCTCTGAATACGCCGGGCCGCGCACGAGCCGCTCCGCGTCCGGCACGTCGCGACGGGGCAGCTTCTCGGGCGATGCGGGGGCCAGCGCTGTGAAGCCCGACAGCTTGGCTTCGAGATAGCAAGCGCACGGGTGTTGGGGCGCGTAGATGAGGCCGTTGGCCGGCAAGATGCCGTACAGACAAGCGCCGCGGACCCAGTGGTGGCAGATCCAGTGCTTCTTCGCGTGGTCGATGAACTCAATGCCGGTTCGCGAGAAGAGCAGATACTTGTCGGTCGCCTTGGCGCGATAGCAGCGGTGGTGGAACCAGTGGGTCTGCACGTCGGGCAGGAACTCGTTCTTGACTTCGCCCGTGTGCAAGTCCCTCCCGATCATGACGCCCGAGTCGCGGGGACTGGCGACCGCGCCGGACCAGACCAACCCGCCGGCCACGAGGATGTCGTCCGGCGTGCCCATGTGGCCGCAGGGCGGGTGCTCCGCCTTCCACAGGAGCTTGCCGTCCTTGGCCGAGAGGGCGAACATGGTCGTCGCAGACCGCAACTTGTATTTCTCTGCGGCCACCCGTCCGCTGTACAGAATGACATCATCGTAGATGACAAGCGTCACTCCAGAAGAACTTCTCATCCTTTCCCATTTTGGCAGCGGTTGCGACGTCCACAGGGGCCGTCCATTCGTGCTGTCCAGGCACTGAATCTTCTTGCCGTCGTGGAAGAGCACGCTTCGGCCATCCGCGGCCAGCGACATGGAGACGACATCGGACTCCTTCTTCCAGAGCATTTTTCCCGACTC
>JAJRTI010000999.1 GCA_024278415.1 Planctomycetota bacterium
GCTCGTTCGCCCGCTGACGCGACCGAACGAGCTTGCACTGGGCTATGTTGTGATGCGCCTTCGGCGCATGTGCATTCTGCGCCGGCGCACCACGGGAATGAACGCCCAGTTTACTACGTACGTTCAGACCTGCACCCCTAAGTAGGGCGATTGATCGCCCGTTTCTCCAGAGCGGCCGCCACGCCCAACCAGCTACGCCTTGCCGCACGCGCTGAGCCAGAGACGTCTCGTCCTATGGCGCGAGGCGACGCCGCGGATGGCAGCCTGCCGCCCGGGCGCATTCACCTGCGCGGCCCGTTGGCATGAGGCTGTGGACGCGTCTGCGAGATCGATCATCCGTCTACACACGCGACGAAGTCGGCCAGGTCTCTGCGCCGTTCCTTGAGGAACGCGTCAGTGACTTTCGCCAGGTCCAGTTCCGCGGGCACGAGTTCCTCCCGGTCGTAGGTGCACCGCGCCACCTCCAGGCCTATGGGGTCGTAGATCACTGAGCCCCAGTCCTGGAACGGGCCGCCGACGTTGACGGACACGACGAAGTATCCGTTCTCGGCCGCGCGCGAGCGCAGGTGCGCCTCCACGACCGGGATCTTCCACGTGCTCCCGGCCCCGAGGCCGCAGGAGCCGTGGAATACCACCTTCGCCCCCTTCAGGCCGAGCAGCCGCCACAGCTCCGGGAAGCGTTGGTCGTAGCAGATCTGGAGGCCGACGGGCACGCGATAGTAGTCGAAGACGTCGACCTCCCGGCCAGGCGCATAACACTTCGTGTCACCGCTGGTCAGGTGGCACTTGGCGTACTCGCCGACCACCTTGCCCGACTTGGAGATGAGGAGGAAGACGTTCCAGATCCGGCCGTCGTCCCTTCGCACCGACGCCCCGATCGCCGCCCCGACCTTCGCCGCCTGGCAGGCCTTGCGCACCGCGCGCAAGCCCTTGTCCACCGCGGCCCAGTCCACCGCGTCGGGATCCTTGAAGTGCTCGCCGTAGTAGCCGCCGATCATGGCCTCTGGGAAGCAGACGACGGCGAGTTCGAGCCGGGCCGCTTCCCTGAGCAGAGACTCGACCTTGCCGACGCACTCGTTGATATCCGCGGAGATGCGCAACTGGCCGAGACCAACGCGTAGGGGCGTGGAAGGCATAGGAAGCTCCTATGGGGCAGAGGGGGGCGGTGGTCACTGGTCACTGGTCATTGGTCATTGGTCATTGGATACTGATCACTGACTAATGACTAATGACCAATGACCAATGACCAATGACCAACATCGATCATCTACCAGCGATGCACCATGTGGCCCTCGCCGGGGAAGAACAGGACGTCGGCCAGGAACGACAGGCCCACGCCGAGCACGTAGCCCACGAGGATGCCGAAAAAAAACGGCTTGGCGCGCTGGTACGCGCGAATGCCGCCGAGCCGAAGGATGATGCCCTTGGCCGCCCAGGCTACGAAGATGCTGAACGCACTGCGGTGGATGACCCAGATGTTGCCGATTGCGATGCCGATGGGGTGCAGCGGCCACCAGACCAAGCTGTAGCGCAGCACGGCCACGAGCACGGCCGCGGCCGCGCCCACGCCGAAAAACGCAATGCGCGCCCAGTCTACGCCGAACGGGTTCCGCATCTTGCTGACCAGGTTGTTGAAGATCTTCTGGTTGCCGTAGCGGAACGTATACACGCCGAAGTTGTACGCGCCGTGCTCGTAGCCTAGGTCGATGGTGTACCAGATCGACACCGCAAGCCCCACGAAGATCGCGAGCGCGCAGGCGAGCAGCACGCGCCGGCCGTTGAGCTTCAGCGGGGCCGCAACGCGAGCGATGTGCGCGAACGGCGACATGACGAACGTGTTGCCCAAGCCGAAGTGGCAGTACGAGAGGCTCGTGGCTGTGGCCGAGGCCTGCGTCATGTTCGACAGGCCAATGGTGTAGAAGACGACGGTCTGCGGCGTGATGGGCGCACGTAGGTAGACGAGCCCGCTCTCCGCGACGATGCGCGTGACGCCGACGAACATGACCAGCACCGTGAGCAGAAAGAGCGCGGCCACGCCCACGCCCATGCCCGACCGCCACAACCAAGCCAGCAATACCGCGTTGCACGTGATGAAACCGACGACCGCCGCGCGTGGAGAGAGGATCTCGCCTGCCGGCTCCTCCCACTGCTCCCCCCGCCACGCGGATCTGAATACGCGGGCCACGTGGCTGCGCGCCATCCAACACGCGAGCACGACGAGCATGGTGAACGCGCCGAAGCACTGCCACCCCTGCGCCGCGCCGCCGGCGCTGCCCCACATGTCCGGCGAGCCGATGGTGAAGCCGGTGCGGTTGAAGATGCCGATCTGCACCACGCTGAGCAGCCAGAAGAACCAGATGCTGAACAGCACCTCCAGGTTCGTGAGGAACGCGAAGGAGATGAGGAACCAGTTGAGTTTCACGCCTACACGGGGAAACGCGCGGCCCACCGAAATGTACGTGTTCTTGCCGAGCGTGATCTCCGGGAGCGTGGGCCAGAAGTAGCCGATGATGTTCCAACTGATGACGAACAGCGGAAGCGCGGCGCCGATCCAGAAGAAGCGGTCGCGGAACAGCGCCGGCCACCGCGCCCCAGGCGCGTAGTCCGCAAACTGCACGGGCACTTCCGCAAGCGGGAACGCGAGGCGCTCGTTCTCGACCCATTGCCGGCGGAGGATGGCGACGATGCAGATGGCCACTCCCGCGAGCGCGGCGAAGAAAATCGCCCACCAGAATAGCGGCACGATCCATACTTCCCATGGCACGGCCTCGCCCTTGGGCGCACCCTCGAAGAACCACTGCATCGCGCCGCCCTCGTTGCTCGGCACGGCCCACCGCGGAAGGTGCTCGACGAAGTACGTGCCCCATTGGTTCTCAGGCGTCGCGTAGTAATACGGCGCAGCGATGGCCGCGACGAACAGCCCGGAGAACGCCGCGGCCGGCATGGTGCCGCCCAGCCAAATCATGGAGAACACGAGCACCACGCCCTTGGGCGTGAGCGCGTACCGCGGCGCCACCAGCCGAAGAACCGCCTGCAACGGCAGGCAGCAGAACACGAACACCAAGAGCGCGGCCATGGGCAAGTGCCCGAAGACCAGGCGCGACGAGTGCGACACGTAGGCCGAGTAACAGGCGAGCAAGTTCGCGGCCGCGACTCCCGCGGAGCCGATCAGGAGCGTACCACAGATGCCGAGGCCCCGCGCAGGATCAGGCGCGACGGCTTCGCCCGGCGGCCCCGCGTGGCGGGCCAGTCGCGGCGCCGCGCCCCAACCCGCGTGAAGCGACGCTGGGCGACGCAGCCGTCCGGAGACGGTATGAAGTGGCTTTGGCGGGATCATAGGCGGCAAAGAATTGCGGCCGCCGCGAGGCGATGCGCAGACCCTGGGGCAGCATGAAACCCCACAGTATACGCATGGCTCCGGGAGAATCAAACGAGCCTACGGCCATGCCACACGCCTGTAACGTCGCACCAATCGCGGGCGCTATTCCGATCGCGCGAGAGTCCTGTATGTCGACTGGCCACGGACGTGCACGTCCGTGGCCTACAGGAGCGGACCTGACGGCCATGTCCGTCGCAGCCCTGGCCGTCCTGCGCTGCCCGCTGGACATGGCTATCCCGCGCGCGTGATGTACGCGGTGGGAAGGCTCACCCAGGCGCCCCGCACCCTACCAATGATGAATCCGGTGGCCCATGCCGGGGAACCAGATGCAGTCGATGATGAAGCCCAAGCCCACCGCGACCGTGTAGCCCATGAGCATGCCCACGAAAAAGGGCTTGCCCCGCTCGTAGCCCCGCGCCCCGGCGATGCGGATGATGACCGTCTTGGCGAGCCATACGAGGAAAAGCGAGAACGCGGCCGCGTGCGTCGCGGTCGTGCCGGACACCGCGAAGCCAAGAGGGTGCAGCGGCCACCACGTGAGCCGATAGCTGGCGTACGTGAGCAGAGCCCCCGCGACCGCTCCAATGCCGAGGAAGCCCAAGCGCCACCCGTCGGGGCCGGCGGGGTTGCGCATCTTGCGCACCGCGTCGTTGATGATGTGCAGGTTGCCGCGGTTCAGCTCCCACGCGCTCTGGTAGTTCGCCGCACCCTGGGTGTAGGACATCCAGTAGACGAACGCTAGGCTGCCGAAGAACCCCAGCGCGAGCGCGAGCACGATGGACCACACGAGCACGCGCTTGGGCGCGCCGCAGTCCGCGGCCGCCTTGTCGCCGTGCGCGATGGCGTAGAAGATCGACTGCTTGAAGTCGCAGCAAAAAGTGAACGTGAGCGCAAGCGCGACCATGCTCGTGGGCGCGATGTTTTGCGAGCCGATGCTGTATGCGGAAAACGTCTGCGCAGTCATGGGCGCGCGCATGTACACGAGCCCGGTCTGCGCCACGACCTTCGTCACCCCCACGTAGATGATCATCGCCCCGAGGAGGAACAGCGCCATCACGTCCCACTGCATGCCCAGGCGCCGGAACCACACGACGAGATACGCCAACCCCAAGGCCAAGCCGACGAACGCGGCGCGGTACGACATCATCTCGTCGCGGTCGTCGATGTCCGCGAGCGACGGGTCGAGGGCCTTGCGGAACGCGAGCTTCAGGTGCTCCCGCGCGGTCCACAGCCCCCACAGCACGAGCACCGCGAACGCGCCAAAGCTCTGCCACGTGAGCGCGGCGTCGTACGTGCCCCAGAGGTCCGGCCGGCCGATGGTGAAGCCCACGCGGTTGAAGATGCCCATCTGCACGATCTTGAGCACGTGGAAGAACCAAATGCTGAAGAGCAGCTCCAAGTTCGTGAAGTAGGCGAAGGCGATGACGAAAAAGTTGAACTTCGTGCGCAGGGTGGGGAAGCCGCGGGCAATGCTCACGTACGAGCGGTCCGTGATGAACGCCAGCTCCGGGAACGCGGGGATGATGTACGAGAGGAAGTTCCACGCGATGAGCACGACCGGCACGCCGAATCCGATCCAGAACAGGGGCCGGCGAAGCATCGTGCCCGCGCCGTCGCTCGCGGCCTGCTCGGCCATGAGCTTGGGCACCTCCACGAGCGGAAACAGCAGCCGCTCCTTCTCGACCCATTGCTTGCGCAGAATCGTCATGATGCAGAACGCCACGACGAAGAGCGCGATCACCAGCGAGACCCACCAGAACAGCGGCACCACCCACACGTCCCACGGGAAGCTCTGCCCCGGGTTGAGGCCGTTGAAGAAGCTCGCCATCGCGCCGCCCTCGTCGGACGGGATCGCGTACTTGGGCAGGTAGGGCAGGACGTATTGGTCCCACTGGTTCTCAGGCGACGCGTAGTAGTAGGGCGTGGCGAGCAGTGCGACCATGAAGCCCACAAGCCCCAGCGTAGGGAAGATGGCCGCGGCCAGGGCCATGACGAAGATGATGCCCAGCTCTGCGCGCGTGAAGGCCTGGCCGGGCCAGAGCGACTTGATGAGGAAGTTGAGCCCCAGCGCAAGGAACACGAACGGCACGAGCGTGCCCATGGGCACGTACCCGAACGAAACGCGCGAGCCGTTCTGGACGTACGCGCTCCACGGCATCCACACGCAGACCGCGGCGACGCAGAGCGAACCGAAGATGAGGGTGCGAGCGATGCGCAAGGTGGGGATATTCCGTATTGCGTAAGGTGGATCGGATGGCGAGGCCACCGGGATGGCCGCCTGTCTGAGCGAAGCGAAGAATCTTGCTTCGCGACGAAGGGTGTGGCCCAAGCAGCCCATGA
>JAJRTI010001000.1 GCA_024278415.1 Planctomycetota bacterium
CCCCCTTGCCCTTCCGCTCGGCATGCCGAGCGGAAGGGCAAGGGGGGGGAGAACCGATCCGGTACCCCCGTCTGGCTCGCAATCGTGGCTCCGCACGGACCTGCCGTGCGGAGGCCTAGGCAAAACGCGAATTTGTGTTGCTTTTGCGGGCGTAGGAGTGAGGCTGCTTTGCAAAACTTCGCTCGTGAAACGGAGCCTCCTGTCGGAGGCCGTTGGATCGAGAGGCCTACGGGGCGGCTGATTGAAGATTGACAATTGGAGATTGGAGACTGCAAATGGATCCTGGCGCTCCGGGCACGCCTGGGCCAATTTGCAGTTTCCAATTGACATTCCTCAATTTGCAGTCTGCCGCATCGACAACCTGTTGTTGCGAGATTTACGTGAAGGCACTAAAGGACATCCCACATGAGTGAGGAAACCACGATTGACAAGACTCTCGACGTGATGGGCGAGGTGTGCCCGTTTCCCTGGGTGAAGGCCAAGAAGGCGCTGAAAAAGCTGAAGGCGGGCCAGGTGCTCCAGGTCGTGGGAGACCATGGCCCCGCGCTCGTGAACATCCCCCGCAACTTCTCGGACGAGGGCCAGACCATCCTCAAAGCTGAGAAGACCGGCGAGGTCGCTTGGGAGATCGTCGTGCAGAAGGAGCAGTGAGCCATGCAAGGCATCGACGAAACCATCGCACCGCTCATCGAGGCGATGAACCGGATCCCCTATGTTGACACGCTCAGTTGCTGCGGCGGGCACCCGGAAGAATCGGCCGTCAAGGAATACGGATACGCGGTCGCGACTGTGGTGTTCGACATCGAAGACGAGGCCGAGAACGCAATCCGTTGGTACGGAGCGGTCCAAGACATCCTGCGCCGGCGCAAGGCCCAACGCGTCTCGCGGGAGCACGCGTTCATCTTTGAGAAGAAATTCCTGCTGAACGATGAAGGCTACCTGGCCTGGCAGTGGGAACTCAAGATCCAGGCCACCGGCAAGACGCCGGAGGACTGCCGGGCCGGCCTCGACGAGGGAATCGGCCTCTTGACCGAGTGCTTTCGAGATATGGCGGACGGGGACGGTGCATGAAGAGGATCACGATTGGGATTGTGGCCACAGGCGCCGTGATTGGGGCGCTGAACTTGGCCCATTACCTCGTGTCAACGCGTGTGCCGGGCGTCGACACGCCGTTCGGCCTCTTTCCCGGCGGCTTTCCAGCCGCGGTGCTCACGGGCCTGGCCGGGCGGGCGCTTTCGCCCGAACTGCGCGCGATGCTGGTCATGGGGTTGGGCATTCTCGCCGGGTCGGCGCTGAGCGCTCGGCTTTCCGGCGAACTGACGTTCGCGAAGTTCAAGAGCAAGCGGCTGACGACAGGGAAAGCCGCGAAAGCAGCGGTTGGCGGCGTCCTGATGGCCGCTGGGATTTGGATGGCGCAAGGCTGCCTCATCAAGCACACGCTCAGCGGCACGCCGGGCCTGATGCTGAGCAGCTTCTTGGCCCTCGCGGGCATCGTCGCCGGGATATGGATTGCCGCGAAGATAGCGGAGAGGTGGGAGTGACATGGCGCTAACCCTAATCTTCCTGATCGGCCTGAGCGTTGGCTTCGTCGCACAGCGTTATGGCTTCTGCATCTTCGGCTCGTTGGTCGAGTTGCTGACGCTCGGATCGCCGCGTCGCGTGTTAGGCGTGCTGGCCGCGATGCTCGTGTTCTCGCTCGTTCACGTTCAGGGCTATCGCCACGCGGTGGAATACCCCGGCGCCATGTTTCTCGTCGGCGGTCTGATCCAGGGCGTCGGCTACTACTTGGCGGTGGGGTGTCCGCTGGGGCTCCTGGTGCGCATCGGCGAAGGCAGCAAGTCTCACATGATTGTGTTTCTGGGGTTCGCCGCAGGCTTGGCGCTGTACGTAGGCTTACTCCAGGGGCCGGTCTCGGCCGCGCTTGGGCCCTGGAGCACGAGCAGAGCCGAAAGCCTGCTCGATCTATTCCGCTGAAGGAGAACTCCGGAACATGACGCACCATGCAAATACGGCCGATCCCAGGCATCTTGGGGCGAAGCTTTCGCCCATGCCAGACGTGCCGATCATGCGTCATCCGACTGACGAAACGGCGGTCTTCTTGCCTGAGAACCTCCTGGATCGCGCGGCGTCGATGTTGGGTCGGAAACGCCAAGGGATTCCCCCTTGCTGTGTGCTGGACTTCGATGCCGAATTGGTGCCCGTGGCGCTGGAGCGCTTCGGCGCGGAACCCTGTTCGGCCTGGGCCTGCTTCCACACCACGCTCCTCCGCATCGAACGGGAGGGCTTCGAGATGGGGCTCATCGGAGGGGCCGTCGGCGCGCCCTTCGCCGTGCTCGTAGCGGAACAGCTCATCGCTTCCGGTTGCCGCCACATCATCGGGTACAGCTCCGCCGGCGCCGTGGCGGATTCGCTTTCGCTCCCGTGCCTTGTCGTGCCCGACCGGGCGCTCCGGGACGAGGGCACGTCCTACCATTACATGCCTCCCGCCCAATGGGCCGACGCGCGCGGGGCGCTCCCCGGCATTCTGGCCCAGCATGCCGCGGCTTGCGGCCTGCCCGTGCATCGGGGGCACACGTGGACGACCGATGCCCCATACCGAGAGACGCGGTCCCAGATCGAACGGCATCGCGCCGCGGGAGTGCTGTCCGTCGAGATGGAAGCCGCCGCGCTCATGGCGCTCGCGCAGGTCCGCCGTGCCGAAGTCGCTTCGCTTCTCCACGTCACCAACACGCTGGGCACGGGGGAGCATGATTTCCACAAAGGCCCGGGAGACATCAACGAGAGAATTCTCAGTTGCTGCCTCGCGGCGTTCGCGGAAGCGATGCGGCCGGGCGGCACGGAGGAGAACGACTGCTTCCTCACTGTTTCACGTGGGTAGCGCCCAGCCTGTAGCCTGCCTTGCTCGCCAATGCCTTCTCGTGGCCGGGCGCTGCACCTCCGCGACGCACGAGGCGTTCGGCTGCATTCGCCCAACGGTGCAGTGCATGATCGCCGGCGCGGCCGCGTTGGGTGTGCGGCGGCCAGGCTCACAGCGCGAAGGCGGCGCGACTTGTCCCACGAGTTTCCCCAGAATCTCCACCCGCCCTAACGCAAGCCTGGCGCCACCGGTCTCGTACAAGATTGTTATGTACACGGGGCCGTGCGGGACGCGGGGGCGCTTGTCGTAGGGCGATTCATCGCCCGTTTTTCAGCGTTGCTGACGGGCCATAAATGGCCCGACTACAAGCCAGCGGCGTCTGCCGCTCGGATCAGCAAATCTCATGGGGAAACTCCTGGACTTGTCCAGCTTGACCCCCATCGCGGGGGGGTCTATAATCCCGGGCTTGCACATATCGCCGCCCGCGTGGCGGGTTGGGATGCGCCCGGAGTTTCCTCCCCAAGGCCTGCCGTTCCATGGCCGACGTGACGCTGTACTGCCCGAATTGCAACATCCAGTTCCCGACTGATGGGTACGATCCGGAGCGTGCGTACGAGTGCCCCCGGTGCCACGGGGGGTTGGTGCTTCCACAAGCCGGCGCAGGAAGCGGCGCGCGGCGCCGGGTCGAGCTTGGCGACGAGGATCTGCTGCCGCAGCAGAGGCTCGGCCCCTATCGCATCCTGCGCAAGCTGGGGCAAGGCGCGATGGGCGCGGTGTACCAGGCCGAGCACACGGGGCTGCACCGGCAATGCGCGCTCAAGGTGCTGGACCGCGAACTCGCCGCGATGCCCGGCGTGCCCGAGGCCTTTCATCGCGCGGCCGGCGCGGCCGTGCAGCACCCGTGCATCGCGAAGGTCTACGGCGCCGGCGAGGCCGAGGGGCGGCACTTTGTGGAAGCCGAGTACGTCGAGGGAGAAGACCTCCAGACTCGTGTGTCCTTCGACGGCCGCATGTCGGTGACCGACGCGACAACGATCATTCGCGAGGCCGCGATCGCGCTGGGCGCCGCGCACGCGCAGGGAGCCGTGCATCGCGACATCCATCCGGCCAACATCATGGTGGCCACCGATGGCACGCTGAAGCTCACCGACCTTGGCCTGATCGCGGCCGCGCAGGGACAAGGCCAGGCCGCGGCCGGCGCCGTCGTGGGGACGCCGGAATACATGAGCCCCGAACAGTTCGAGGTCGCGCCCGTCGACGCGCGGTCCGACATCTACTCGCTCGGCATCACGTATCTCTTCCTCCTCACCGGGCAGCCTCCGTTCACCGGATCGAGCGCGCTGTCGATCATGATTCAGCACAAGTCCGAGCCCGTGCCGGACCCGCGCGTCATGCGCCGCGATTTGCCGCCGACTGTGTGCCACGTGATTCGGAAGTGCATGGCCAAGGATCCGAGCGAGCGCTACCAGACCTGCGAGCAATTGGTCACGGACCTCGACGGTGTGCTCGAGTGGGAGGTGCAGATGGGCGCCGGCGGCGTGGGAGCCTTGAGCGCCAAGCCGCCGCTCCATCGCCGCGTCGGGTTCCTCGTGGCGTGCGCGGCCGCGGCCATCGCCATCGCGTGTGTTGGCGGCTGGCTGCTGCGCGGCCGTGGCCCGGGCAAGCCGCGCCGCCCCGATAGCGGCCAAACCGCCCCCCTCGTCTCCAGCGGCCAGGCCGCCACGGCCACCGCCGCGGCCACACAAACCGTCGCCGCGCAGAACCTGGCTGGAGGCGGCCAAGCCGCGCCCGACGCCGGCGCGAAGACGGCCACGGTCGCACCACTCCCGGGAGCGGCCACGCAAACAGCCGCGGCGCAACCCGACGAGGAACACCACACGGCCCCGCCCGGCGATGCCGCGCCGAAGCTCGCCGGCGGCGGGAAGGAACCGAAACCCGACAAGAAGCCCAAGGTCCGCGAACTCGCCGGCCCGCTGCACGCCGCACCCAAGGTGGACGTGGCCGCGGCCGAGACGCAAGCCGCCATCGACGCGCTGGATGAGCAACTGGCCAAGCTCGCGAGCGAGCGCGAGTACGACAAAGCCCTGCGCGTCTGCACGGAAGCCGCGGCGATGTCCGGGGCCGTGGCGCAGCACGCGCAAGCCTGGCGCGAGCAGATCGAAGCGTGCCAGCAGGTGGTCGAGCAGGCGCGGGGCCACGCGCAGTCGCTCGTCGGCAAGACATATCGCTTGCCCGTCAAGGTTGGCAAGAAGGGGCGCATGACGCTGACCGGGGTGGTGGAGAAGTTCGAGGACGACATGCTCTTCCTCCGCGTGGGCAGCATGGTCAAGATCGTGCGGTTCGCACAGCTTGGCCCAGAGGCGCTCATCACGCTTTCCTCGGGCGACCAGACTCCCAGCGCCCCGGCGATGGTGCAGCATGCGCGGCTGCTGCTCGTGGAGGGCCGGGAGAAGGAAGCGGGCCTGACCTTGCAGCGCGTGGAGCGCGTGGCGCAGGGCGACGCGGACACGCAGCAGGCCCTGGCCAAGGCCCGAGCGTTCCTCAGCCTGTGGCAAGCGCGCGAGGAGCGCGCCGAGCAGGAGCGCCTGGCGAGCGCGGCCATCCAGCAACTCAAGCAGACGTTCGTGTCCGGCGACTGGAAGAGCGTGCCGGACGCGGCCGCGAAGCTGAAGAAAACTTTCGCGGAGACACAGGCGTTCCGGCGGAACGCGCGCCTGGCGGACCTGCTCGCGCTCTCGGCCAAGAAGCGCTTGGCCCTTGCGGAGACGCGCAAGAGCAAGATCAAGCTCTGGCGGCGCATCGGCCCCCGCGTGGCCGTGCCGGGCGTGGGCGGCCGGCACGCGCTACAGCCGGCTGGCTGGCTGCAAGACGCGATCATGATCGCCAATGGCGCGCAACTCGCGGTGGCGCATTCGTTCGGCGTGGACCTCTGGAGCATGAGCCAACGCAAGATCTTGCGCCGGCTCGACGGCCACACGGCCGCGGTCACGGTGCTGGCTCGCTCGCCCGACGGCTCCCGCCTCGCCACCGGCTCCCGCGACCAAACGGTCTGCCTCTGGGACACGGCCACCGGCGAGAGGCAGCACGTGCTCAAAGGCCGCCAGGGGAGCATTACCGCGCTGGCGTTCAGCCCCGACGGCTCCCTGCTCGCCACCGGATCGGCTGACGCGCAGGTGCGGCTGTGGGACGTGGCGACGGGCCAGGGCGTGGCCCAGTTGCAGGGGCACAAACATTGGGTCCTTAGCATTCGCTTCAGCCCCGACGGCAAGCATTTGCTCACGAGAAGCTACGACCGCACCGCGAAGGTGTGGGACGTGGCGGCTCGCCGGATCCTATTCAGTGTGAACGCGGGCCGGGGCGTGCGCCAAGCGGAGATCGATCCAGCCGGCAAGCTCGTGGCGGTGGGGTGCCAAGACGGCACCGTGCGGCTCTGGGACATTCGCACGCGGAAGGAGACCGCCGTGCTCAAGGGCCACCAGCGGGGAGTCACCGGCCTGGCGTTCCACCCCACAAAAGGCCTGCTCGCAACCGCGGCCCGCGATGGCTCGGTGCGGCTCTGGCAAGTGCCGGCCGGCAAGCCGGCTGGCGTGCTCAAGCTTGGCCGGCGCGAGGGCTACGCCGTCGACTTCAGCCCGGACGGGCGATGGCTCGCCGCCGCAAGCGGGAACCAGCCGCGCGTGTACGCATGGGACATCAAGAGAGGCGCGGCCAAACGCGTGGTGCTGTTGGAGACCGGCGCGCCGACGTACCGCTGCCGGTTCAGCGCCGACGGCCATTGGCTCCTTGCGCGCCCCAACTCGGGCGGCGTGAAGACGTTTCGCATGCCCAAGGGCGAAGACGTGTCCGTGGCCAAGGGCTACGCGTCGCGGGTCCAGTCGCTTGCGATCACGCGCGACGGCTCGCGCTTGGCCTACCAGGCGGGTGTGACGCGCATCGTGAGCCTGGGCCAGCGCCGCGCGCGCGCGGCGACCGTCCCGCGGAACACGACGCGCTACACGCCCCTGGCCTTCACGCCTGATGGGAAACGCCTGGCCTGCACGTACCGCAACGAAGTGTGGCTGGTCAGCGGGCGCACGGGCCGCCGCGTGGCGTCCTACGCTCCGTACAAGCGCACCTCCGTCTCCGTGTTCCAGTGGAACGCGGACGGGTCGAGGCTCGCGTGCGGGTTGCGCACCGGCGACGTGTGCGTCTGGCTCCGAAACGAAGGCACCCAGCTCAACATGGCCACAAAGCTCCCGCGCTACGTGGCCGCGGTCGCGATCACCCCCGACGGCAAGCAGGTTGCCGCGACGGACCGCCGCGGCACGGTGAAGCTTTGGAACGGCGCGACGGGCGCGGAGGCCGGCAAGATCTCGAGCATGGCTCTGCGGCTCGTGTACGCGCCGAACGGCGACTGGCTCGCCTGCGGGGAGCAGCAGAGCATTAGCCTGTTCGATCCCCACTCGCGCCAGAAGCTTCGCCGCATCCCTCTGGGCGACTTGAGCCTGACCGATATGGCGGTGTCAGGCGACGGCAAGTGGCTGGTCGTGGGGGGCGACGATGGCCGCGTGCGCGTGGTGGACGCGGAGTCAGGCGAGACCATGTACGAGTTCGCGGACCATCGGGACACGGTAACCAGTGTGGCGGTGTCGTCGGCCGCCCCTCCCGTGATCGCGGCGGGTTCCAACGATGGCTCCGTCTGCGTTTGGCGATCGGGCGCGGGCCAAGTCTCAGGCAGCAACCCTGGCGCGGCGGAACTGGCGTGGCTGGAGAAGATGTTTGCGGGCGAACTCGCGCAGCAGCCCGTGGTGGCGGACCTGGACATGGGCAACGTGGTGTTTGCGGGCGACAACGTGCTCGAAGTCGACGCGGCCGACGTGGCGCCCGCGCCGGCATGGGTCGCGGGCGCGCAGTTGCTGTGGGAGCCAAACGAAGCGGGGGAAGAGCTTGGCCTCGCGGTCGCCGCGCCGGCCGCCGGCACGTACCGTATTGCCGCGCGCGTGGTCAAAGGCCCGCGTGGAGCGACGCTGCAACTGCGAGTCAAGGGCGAGGACGTGGGCGATCCGCAAACGTGCAAGGCCGATTCGGCCGAGCCGGCAGAGGTCGTGGAGTTCGGCTCGTGCACGCTGGCGGAAGGCAAGAACGAACTGCGCTTCGTGGCCGAAGGCGCGGCGGATGCGGTGAAGGGCGCGCAAGTGGGGATCGATGCCATCATCCTATGGCCCCAGGCCGCGGCGGCCGGCGACGCGGGATGAGGGCGGGTTCGCCTACCGCGCACGCGGGACACGTACGAGATGGAGCCGACAAGCGACACGCCGGGCCTGCGCGCACATGGCCTTCGGAAGTGTGGCCTGGTATACTCTTGCATTGTCCTGGCCCACCCTAACGCTATGAACGGCAACGCACCATGGACAACCCACTGCCCAAAATCATCATCAACCCAGACAAATGCTGCGCAAGCGGCGAGTGCGTGAAGGTCTGCCCGGAGCGTGCGATCTCCATCCAAGACGGGAAGGCCGTGGTCGACTTCGAGTTGTGCGACCTGGACGGGCTGTGCATCCCCGCGTGCCCGCATGGGGCCATATCGATTGAGGGCTAGCCGGGCGGCGACGTGATTGACAGGGGGGGGCAGTCTGATCTAATACGCGCGTCTTTTCCGTGTCCCGTGTTCACTTGCGCGTGCCCCCGCGCCTGTTGCGTGGCGCTGGGGCGAACGGCCATCGGAATCCATGAACGCCAGCGACACCCACGGTGCGCGTCCCTTCACCCGCAGGCAGACCGTCGTTGGCCTGCGCTGGATGCTCGCCACCGCCGCACTCTGGGGGGCGTACACGCCCATCGCCTCGGTCTCGGGGTCCATCTTCACCGGCTTCGCGCTCTGGCTGGGCGCGTCGGCATCGCGCATCGCGATGCTGTCTGCCATGTTCTACCTGGCCGGCCTCGTGCAGCCGTTCTCGCTTTTTCTGACCAACCGCGTTGCGAACAAGAAGTTTTTCCTGGTCATTGCCGGCTCGGCCGAGATCGTACTCACGCTCTCGGTCGTAGGCATCCCGGAGGTCCTGCCGCCACAATGGCGCGTCGCGGCTCTGGCCACGATGGTGCTGCTGGGCTTTACCGCGTCGAACCTGCTGCTGCCGACGTACAACACCTGGATGTCGACGCTTATCCCGGAGCCCATCCGCGGCAGGTACCTCAGCAAGCGAACCGCGGTGTTGTACGCCTCCATGATCGTGTTCGGGTACGCCGCGTCGCGGTTCATCGACGCGTTCCCGGAGGAGTCGCGTTACACGGGCTTCGTCTGCGTTTTCGTGTTCGGCATCGTCATGGGCATTGCGGGCTATCTTGCCGCGGGCCAGGCGCCTTCGCCGCCGATGCAGCGAGTCATGCCCCTGCGCTTTGGCGACATCTTGCGCGTGCCGGTGCGCGACCGCGCGTTCGGCAAGTTCCTGGCCTTCTACGCGGCTTGGGTGGTCGGCGCCGGTTTCAGCATCCCCTTCATTAGCGTCTTCCTGCTGAAGGAGTTGGGGCTGCCTTACGCGCACATCGCGCTGTACACCAACATCTGCATGGCGGTCATGATCGTGGGGTTCCAGTTCTGGGGCCGCATCGTGGACCTGATGGGGGCCAAGAACGTCTTGCGCGTGGGCATGGCATTCCGAGTGGTCTTGCCCCTGGGCTGGGCGGCCACCTATGTGGGCAACTACCGGTGGCTGACGCCGGCGGTCATGGCGCTATCGGGCCTCACGTTTTCGGCCGTGACTGTTGCGTTCAACACCATGCTCTACGACATGGTGCCGGACGACGAGCGCAAGCCGGCCTACTTCGCCAGTTGGGCCGCGGCCATCAGCCTCATCGGCGCGGGCACGTACCTGTTCAGCGGCTGGCTTGTGGAGCGGCTGGACGGTATGCACGTGCTGTTTGGCATGGAATTTAGCCACCTCAAGATCATGTTCCTGCTGAGCGCGGCCGTGCTGGTGCTGCCGAACCTCATCCTCTTCCTGGTGCCGGACCCGCGTCGGGCCAGGCCCGGGCACACGTGGAGCGTCATGTGGCGCGGCAACCCATTGGCCTTCGCCTACAGTTCATACGCGTTCTCGCTCGCCACAAGCGAGGCCGGCCGCGCGGCCGCGGCCAGGGCCATGGGCCGGTCGCGGAGCCCCATGGCCATCGACCCGCTGGTGAGCGCGCTGTCTGATCCCAGCTACAAAGTGCGCCGGGCAGCCGCGCAAGGCCTGGGCGAAACCCGGCAGATCGCGGCCGTGGAGCCCCTGGCCGACCAGCTCCACGACGAGGAATCGGATATCCGCGACGAAGCCGCGGAGGCGCTGGGCCGCATCGCCACACCGAAGGCCGTCGAGCCCCTGCTGAACGCGATGAACGCGAACGACCTGCGGATCCGCATCAGCGCGATTCGCGCGCTGGCCGGCATGGCCACGCCGGAAATCCAGGAACGCCTCATGGCGAAGTTCTCCGGTCCGTTCGAGCCGGGCATCTTTCCTGCCCTGGCCGAGGCCCTCAGCGACGCGCAAGATCTGCGCATCGTCGTGCCCACGATCCAGGCCACACGCCGGTTCCGGTCGCCCGTCATCCGCCTCCAGCTTCTCGAATGCGTCTGCCGGGCGCTGGGCGCGGGCGCGCTGTTCTACAAGCTTGTGTCGCAAGACGACCTTGCGCGCACCGATCGGCTCTGCCGGCTCCTGCGCCGCGTGCGGCGGCGTCTGAGCGAGAGTCGCGCTCTGCCTTCGGGCGACCGCTGCGCCTTGCTCCAACTTCTGGGCGAAGTGACGGAACACTTCGAGGAGGAGCGCTATGGCGAGGCGCTTGAGGCGGCCAGGGCCTTGGCCCAACGGGCGAGGCAAGGCTCGCCGTCGCCTGTGGCCGCGGCCTGCGCGGACGCCATTTCCGCGTTCGTCGATGCCTCCATCGGCGATGCGCCGTCGACGCCCGTAATTATCGAGCGGGCGCGGGAGGTGTTCCCCATGCTGTGTGTGCGGCAGTTGCTGGAACACTTGAGTTGAAAGCGGGGGGCTTGCATTTCCGGGCCTTATGTCACATAGTTGTCGTGGTTCAGATGCCGCGCTGGCGTCCATCGCACCGCCCCTGACATTGCCCGAGGCTACCCCATGTCCATGACCCGCAAACAACGCTTCGAGGCCGCCATTCGATGCGAGGAGGTCGACCGACTCCCTTTCTGGGTGAAGGTTTTCGGCGGCTCGTACCGGCAGTTCCAGGCCCCCAAGTTCCGCGACATGCCCGAGTTGGAGTTGGCCGACTTGCTCCAACTCGAACACATGGCCGGCGGACCCGTGCCCGTGCGATGCCGCAACGCCAAGGTGGCCGAGCGAAGCGAGCGGCACAACGGCACGCGCGTCACACACATCGAGACGCCAGACGGCGCGATGCGCATGGCCAGCGGGTTCGACGCAGGCTCCCATTCATGGCACCCGATCGAGTTCCCCATCAAGAACCGCAACGACTTGCTCGCCATGCGCCATCGCTACGCGCATCGGCAGTACGAGTTCGATGCAGACCTGCTCGACAAGGCCCACGCGCGCATCCAGCAAGTCGGCGACCGCGGCATCGTGCACTGCGGCATGGCCGCCTCGCCGTTCATGGATCTTATCCAGCATCTCATCGGCCCCGAGAACACGTACTATTTCATGCAGGACTACCCCGACGAGTTCGACGAACTGGTCGGGGTCATGCACCAGGAGCGGCTGCGCCACCTGCGCCTCATCGTCGAGCACGCGCCGTACGACTACGTGGTCTCGGTCGAGAACACCTCCACCACGCTCATGTCGCCTGCCGTGTTCGAGCGTTACCCGTGCCGGCATCTCCGGGAGTACGCGGAGATCATCACCGCCGCGGGCAAGACGCACATCCTCCACCAGTGCGGCACCCTCAAGGCCTTGCTGCCCAAGATCAACGAGTTGCCGTCCAAGTGCATCGAGGCGTACTCGTCGCCGCCGGTGGGGGACACGACCCTCGCAGACCGCGCGCAGC
This sequence comes from Planctomycetota bacterium, assembly GCA_024278415.1. The sequence continues at coordinate 11,840 of JAJRTI010001000.1, forward strand.
TTGCGCCGGACACGTCCATTATCGGGGGCACGTGCGCGACGCTTTGGCTCCGGCCGCTGGAGTCGATCTGCGAGCAACTGGAGCGCGACTTCGACGAGGCCGGCGGCATCCGCGGCGTTGTGCTCACGAGCGCCGGCGTCATGCCGCCGGCGTGCCCGATCGAGAAGATCGCCAAGGTTGGGGAGTTCTGCCGCAGCTTGACGTGGGACCGGTTCTCGAGCAATTGAGCGGCGACACCTTGGACCCGCGCAGACGCATTCTCGCCGGCGCATTCTCAAAAGATGGTCTTGGGGGAAAAGGGCGCCGGCCGGGGGCGTTCGCGCTGGAGCGCTACTAGTGTCGCGTCCCGCAAGTTCGTATGCCTATCTGAGTAGGTGGGGCTGTGCTTGGAGACCCGCGTCGTGCGATTGGCCAAACGCACGCCCACAACGCCACAGGGGGCGCAATTGTGCGCAAACCCCGAACGGGGTTTGA
>JAJRTI010001001.1 GCA_024278415.1 Planctomycetota bacterium
CAGGGTTGCGAGCTTCGCTCGCGAACCCTGGGCTGATATCCGGAATCCCGTTGGGATTCAGATACCCCAACACGCGGCATTGCACGGAAGCTTTGACAGTATTCCGGGTACCCGACTGTTGTACTTGGCTGAAGTGTTACAAATGAATCTTCGGCGCTCGTGTTCTTTGTGCGGATTCGTGTCTTGGTGTCTTTGTAGCCTCTGGGGTCGGTCCTGGCCCACAGGAAACAGTGAGGAAGCCAGATTTTCCTTCCGGTTGGAATTCGAGGATGTTATAGTGTGCGCCTATCTACGTCAACCGCCGACAGTGGACTTCCACAGCTAAGGAGCCTGTAGCCATGAGACGCGCACTGCTTCGCCGGGATGGAATGACGCTCCTCGATCTGCTCACGACCATGACGATCATGTCGGTGCTCGCGTCCGTGACGCTGGGCACGGTCTTGCAGACGAAGAAGTATGGGGGCCGCGTGGCGTGCCTGCGCAACCTGCGCGAGTTGTACCTGTCGTTCGTGCTGTACACCGACGACAACAAGGGCGTTTTGCCCAGGCTCATTGGCGGCACGTGGGTCGACCAGATGGCGGCCGGAGGGCAGATCGACGACACGAACGAGCACCTGCTGGTCTGCCCCACCGACCCGACGCCCCTCTTCCGGCACGGCTACCTCGTGAGCTATGCAGGCAATTGCTGGATGAGCAAGAAGTCCCTGGCCGGCTTGAACAGGCCTGGCTCGAGGATGCTGATCGGTGACATGGGCGACGACATTCACGGCCTGTCCGTGCACTGTGCACGCTGTGGGGAGAACTTTGGCGAAGAGGGCTTCCGGCACGGTGGCAAGAAGGCAAACTTCCTCTTCCCCGACGGACATGCCGAGAGCGTCAAGAAGAAGCAGCTCAACGACAAACTGTGGGCGGACGACACGACCTTCCCCAACAACTGCGAGTAGCCCCGCGGCTCAGTTGCTCCACGGGATCGCACGATGTTGCCGCGGCTAGTTATCATCAGAGGGGGCGAACGAGGGGCCGAGTACACGCTTCGGCCCGGGCGCCCCATCACCATCGGACGCGCGGCCGACGCCAGAATCGCGCTCGACGCGCGTTACGTCTCCCACTACCACTGCTCCGTGGTTCTCGGCGAGGGGGTCTGCTTCGTCGCGGACATGCTCAGCCAAAACGGCACGTTCGTGAACCACCAGCGCACGGACTTCGCCAAACTGCACCACGGCGACGTGATCCAAGTGGGCCAGGCGCGGCTCAGGTTCCTGTGGCCCGGCGCGGCCGAGGCCAAGACATCAGCCCCTGACAACTCGTGGGATGAGCCCGAGGCCCAGGCCGCCAACCACGGGAAGCTCGTGCTTACGGCCGGCGCCGGCCAAGAGGCGGAGTTCTGCCTCCCCACCGATCGCGTGCTCACCATCGGCCGTGCCGCGCACGCCGACCTCTGGTTGCCCATCAAGTCCGTGTCGCGCATCCACTGCGTGCTCGCCCACGACGGCGAAACGTTCGTGCTGTCCGACGCACGCAGCGAAAACGGCACGCTCGTGAACGGCAAGCCAATCGAGTGCGCGGAACTGCACGACGGCGACGTGATCCAGCTCGGCCATGCCCAACTCGTATTCAGTGGCTCCGCGGCCCAGCCTGAGGCAGAACCGGAGCCCCTCGACGCGGATGACGAGGACACGCAGGACGAAATCGTCGTCAGGCCCCCGGCCGCGCCGGCCGACGAGCGGACCGAAGCGAATGCGGGCGAGCCCAAGGCGCCCCTGCCGGACATTGCCGCGCATGAAACGTCGCCCATGATCGACTTCGCGGCCGTGCGCGCCCGCGCCGGCCTCGACGCGGAAAAGCCCTCAGAGGCCGAGGCGCAAGAGCCGCTCGAGCAAGCCGCTCGCCAGCAAGAGCAACGGTACAAGCTCAAGCCGGACAACCCTGAGGCGCTGCGCCGGGACGTAGTCTGCACCGAGTGCCATCACCGCTTCGTCTTCGCGCCGTACGAGGGCAAGCGCTCCCTCAAATGCCCCCGATGCGACGGGCTTGGCGTGTCGCTGAGCTTTCTTCAAGAGTGGGAGGCGGAGCAAGCGCTCAAGAGGCGGCGCCGGTACATGCACATCGGCGCCGTGGCCGCGTCGGCCCTGCTGTGCGTAGGCCTGGGGCTCGTGTACGGGCTGCGCCCCAGCCAGTGCGCCATCGCGGACGTGGAAATGGTCGTCGACGCCCAAGGCAATCCCGTGGGCGAGGACGTGGCCGCCCTAGGCAGCACAAACCCCAAGGCGCGCAGGAGGGCCATCCAGCACTTCGTGCAGCAGGGCTCCGACGCGATCCGTCCCCTGGTGACCGGGCTCGAATCGAATAGCCGCATCGTACGCTTGAGCGCCGCGTACACGCTGAGCAAGATTGGCACGGAGAAGTCCGGCGACGCGCTCATGGGCCACATCCAGCATCGCGACCCCGAAGTGCGCTACCAGATCATCGACGCGTTGGAGGCCATGGGAGACAAGCGCGCCGCGGAGCCGATCATGGACCGGCTCCAAGACCGAGCCCCGCCCGTACGCGCGAAGGCCGCCGAGGCGATCGGAACACTCGGCGACGAGCGTGCGTTGCCGCGGCTGCGCCGGTTGATCAGCGATAGGGACACGCGCACGCGGCGCCATGCGATCCGAGCCATGGAGAAGATCATGGGGCAAGATCTATTCGTAGCCAAGCGCGGGGGGAAACTGATTGTGCGGCCCAGACGCGCCTCCGACCCCCCACCAGAGGACTAAGTACACCATTCCTCAGGTCCGTATAGCCTTTGCCGCCCCTGCCGCTTCCGAGGCGTCCGCCTGTCCGTGAGGGCGGAATGATGGAATGCGCTGCCTCGCACCACACCATTCCATTCTTCCACCATTCCATTCTTCCATTCTTCCCCCTCCGCCGTGACACGCACACACCTCAGCACCATCCTTGCCCTCGCCGTCGCGGCCGCCATCGCCGCCATCGCCTGGCCCAAAAAGCCCCCTGCCGCGCCAGCCGACGTGGCGCTCGAAGGCAACGCCATCGTCGTGAACGGCCGCGGCCTCACCCTCCAAGCCATCGCCGCAAAGTTGGGCGACCCGGCCGTGCTCTCCTACGACGCGGACACGCGCACCGCCATTGCCAATGCAAGCTTCATGATCAACGGAGGCCTGACGATCGGCCGGCCCGGCGACGCGGCATTCAAGGAAACACTCGAACTCAACACCGGCGCGTGCGGCCAACTCAATGTCGTCGTGGCCGAATCCGGAACGCTCGCCATCCACCACTCCACGCTCGCGACCACCAGCCGCATCGTCACCGAAGAGGCCTGCACGCGCGGCTACACGCTCTTCTGCAAGGGCCGCCTCGAAGTGGAACACAGCGACGTGACCTACATGTCCGGCAGCTACAGCCGCACCCTGTGGGGCCAGGCCCGCGCGCGGCTCGTGGACAGCACCTTCTGCTTCAACGACGGCAACGCGGCCTCCTTCTTCGAGACCGACGGCCGGCGCCTCCACATCGAGCGCTGCACGTTCTCCAGCCAAGGCAACTGGGGCATCATCGTGCGCGGCAAACGCGGCGCGCCCCTCCGCCTCGTGGACTGCGCGCTGTCGGGCACAGCCGGAGACGTGCTCAATGCCGGCGACGGAGCCCAGGTGCATCTAGTCGACTGCCGATTCGACAAGAACCGCATCCGCTTCTCACAGCTCACCGGCTCCGTGGCCGTGAAATGGCGCATCAAGGTCCGCACAGTGGACGCCGGCGCCGGCAAGCCCCTCGCGGGCGTGGCCGTGCGCGCGGCCAGCGCCGCTGGGACGGCGATCCGCGAATCGGTCGAAAGCAAGACCGGCCCCGATGGCGCGTGCGTGCTCGAATTGACCGAATTCGTCGCCCGCCCCTCGGCCAAGACGCGGCAAGACGGTGTGAACAACGCCACGCCGCACACCATCGCCGCCGCGGGAGCATCCGCACGGATCGATCTCAAGAACGCAGGGCAAGAAGTGGTGCTGCGCCTCGGGGCCGCGCCATGACGCGCCGGCTCCTGATCGCCTGCTGCTTGGGGATCGCGGGGAGCGCGCAAGCCCAACAGGCCGCGCCCATACTCCGCATGCTCCAAACCGGGCAGATCACGCCAGGGCAAGTGCTGCGCATGGTCCAAGGCCGGCAGGAAGTCGTAAACGCGTCCTCCCTGCCCACACCCATCGCCCTCTCCTCTTTCCAGCGCGAAGTGCTCGCGTTCGCCCGGCAGTGTGCAGCCCAGCCTCGTTCGCCACTTCGCGCGTTCGCTCTCCACGTCCTCGCCCGGCTCGGCAGCCGGCAGGACGTGGCGCTCGTTCGCCCCTACCTCGGCGCCGACAACGTGCGGCTGCGCCTGGCCGCCATGACCGCGCTCTGGCTCCTGAACCCCGCGGCCGGCCGCGGGCACGCGCGCAACAGGCTCACCGCCCCCTCCCCCCTCATCGTGCGCAACGCACTGCGCATCTTCACGGCCAGGCCCGACGACCGAGTCGATCTGGACGACGAAGCCGGAGCGGACCGCGCGCCCATGCCCGTGTACGTGGGCGAGCTTCCATGCTGCAATCCCGAAAGGGTGGAACAAGACGAGCGAGATGCCACGCGCGAAGCCGTCGCCGCGGCCCAAGCGCTGGCCCAACACCCCAGCCCCATCGTGCGACGCGAGGTGTGCGCCGTGCTCCTGAGCTTCGAGGTGCGCCAAGACTACTCGGCCTTTCTGCCAACGCTCCTCTCGGCCCGCGGCGGCAGTCCGGCCGCCCAGCGTGTGCTCCGCGTCCTACGGCAACGCTGGCCGCGCGTGCCCGCCGAGTTCTGGCCGCTGCTCAGGCGCGAGTGCCGGGGCGGGAACAGGCCCGCGGCCTTGCCGCTTGTCCCGCGCGTCGACGCGGACGCGGTCCCATTCAGAAGCCGCGCGGAGCGCCGCGAGTTCGAGCAGCTCAGGCAGCAGGCCTTGGCCCCACGCACTCAGCCAGCAACCACCGATCGCACCGGCTACTCCCTCGCGTTCTTCTACCAACGCGGCTGTGGCCAATGCCAGCACGTGCACAAGTGGATCGTGCGGCTCGCCAACGAAATCCCCGATCTCCGCGTTCGCCGATATGACATCCGCCAGATGGATGCCGCGGTGCTCAACGAAATCCTCTCCGAACGCATGGAGCTGCCCAACCGGAAGCGGCAGACGGCGCCGGCCGTGTTCACGTCGACTGGAGCATTGGTCGGTTCGGAGATCGACGAGGACCGCTTGCTGCGCCTCGTGCTCGCCTCGCGAGGCCAGCCTCCTCCATGGCCGCGACGCGGCGCGGGATCCGAACTCGACGTAGCGGCCGCGCAGGAGCGCATCCAAGCGCGCTACGCCCGGCTCACCGCGCCGTGGGTCGTCGCCGCGGGGCTGGCCGACGGCGTCAACCCCTGCGCGTTCACCGTCATCATCTTCTTCCTCTCGTATCTCTACTACTTGGGCCGGGGCCGGGCCCAAGTCCTCATGGCTGGGCTGGCCTTCACGGCCGGCGTGTTCGCCACGTATCTCCTCGTGGGCTTCGGGTTACTCGGTGCGGTGCAAGCCCTCCGGGTCATGCCCGCGCTCTCGGCCGCTGTCTACTGGGCCACGGCCGGCCTCACGCTCGCCGCGGCCGTGCTGAGCCTGCGCGATGGGGTGCTCTGCCTGCGCGGCCAGTCCGACCGCATGGTTCTCAAACTGCCTGCGGCCGCGCAGGGCGCCATCCACCGCGTCATCCGCACGCAAACTCGGCTGCGCACGATCGTCGCCGCCTCCCTTGTGGCCGGCTTTGCGGTGTCCCTGCTCGAATTGGCCTGCACGGGCCAGATCTACTTGCCCACGATCCTCTTCATCAGCAAGGGTCCCGCTCGCGGCGCGATGCTGCTTGTGCTCTACAACGTCGCGTTTATCGCGCCGCTCCTTGCCATCTTTCTCCTCGCCTACTTCGGGTTGGGGTCCCAGGCCCTCGCCGGCTTCTTGCGCCGGCACGTCGCCGCTGCGAAATTCCTCATGGCCGGCATGTTCGCGGCGTTGTGCGTGCTGCTCGTGGTTTCGGTGTAGCGCATGTGGTGATGAGGGGACTGGTTTCTATCGGGGCGACTCGTTGCATTCCACGTGCCGATAGCGCATAATCCGCGCAGGCTGTGTGGGTTAGGACATGTTTAGCCTCATAGCCAAGCACGAACGGAGTGAGTATTGGCACAACTGGAACACATCGAAGCGATTGAAAAGCGCCTCTGGGGCGCGGCGGACACGCTGCGCGCCAACTCGAACTACGCCAGCAATGAGTATTTCCTGCCTGTGATGGGGCTGGTCTTCCTGCGTCATGCTTACAGCCGCTACCTCGCGGTGAAGGACGACATCGAGGCAAACCTGCCCTCCCGCGGCGGCAAGAAGCGGGCGCTCAGCAAGGAGGATTTCTCCCAACGGAGCGCCATCTTCCTCCAGCCCAAGGCCCAGTTCGACTACCTCGTGGCTCTGCCCGACAGCGAGGACCGCGCCAAGGCGATCATCGAGGCGATGGAGTCGATCGAGCGCGACTACGACAACCTGCGCGGCGTCCTGCCCAAGAGCGAATACCAGGAACTGGACAACGACGTCCTCGGCCAGCTCCTGCGCACGCTCAATCCCGACGAACTCAAGCGAGTTTCGGGCGACGTGTTCGGCCGCATCTACGAGTACTTCCTCACCCAGTTCGCCGACCAGAAGGCCCACGACGGCGGCGAGTTCTTCACGCCCGTCTCGCTGGTGTCGCTCATCGCCCACGTGCTCGACCCCGAGGGCGGCACGGTGCTCGATCCCGCTTGCGGCTCCGGCGGTATGTTCGTGCAGAGCGCGCGCACCGTGGAAGAGCATGGGGAGAACCCGACGGAGCGGCTCACCTTCCGCGGCTTGGAGAAA
>JAJRTI010001002.1 GCA_024278415.1 Planctomycetota bacterium
CCGCCATCAGCCCGGCTGGCGCTGGCATTAGGATCCCGCCCCATGCTCCCCACCTTCATCCACGTCGGCGCGGCCAAGTGCGCGTCCACATGGCTCTGGCGCATCTGCCAAGAGCACCCAGACGTCTATGTGCCCACCGAGAAGGCCACGAACTTCTCGGGCGCTCTCACGGCGCCTGACCACGTCAACTTCTTCGTCGCCGACTTCGACCGCGGCATGGAATGGTACGAGCGGACCTACTTCTCGGGCTGGGATGGCGAGCCGGCGGGAGGCGAGTTCAGCAATTCCTACATGGTCTGCGAACACGCGCTGGAACGCATCGCCCGCGCCCTCCCTCATGTGAAGCTCACCATGACGGTGCGCGACCCCATCGAGCGAGCGTTCCTTCAGTATGCCCACCACCGGCGAACGGGTCTGGCCACGCACGAGTTCGCCGAGACACTCGACTTACACCGCTGGCAGCTCTTCCGTATGTACATCGAGCCGGGGTTCTATCACCTCCACCTCACTCGCATGCTGCGTTACTTCCCTCGGGAGCAGATCAAGGTGTTGTTCTACCGCGACTTGGTCGCAGACGCGCGGGCCTTCTCGAACGACTTCTTCTCGTTCATTGGAGTCTCGACGGACGCCGATCTTCCGACCCTGGGCGCGACCATCGGCTTCCCTTCACCAGAGCAACCCGACACGTCAGACGGCGTGCTGGCCAAGGGCATCGAGCCTGTCATGCGAGCACGGCTCACGGCTATCTTTGAGGAGCAGATCCAACGGTTGGAGGAGTTTACGGGTCGGGATCTGGGGAGTTGGCGCACCGGCTGAAACGGGAATGCCCCTCTGCTACAATCGGGACACCGGGATACACACGGGCAACCAGACTGCTACGCCAAGGATACAATGCCCCATGAGCATCACACCATCTCCCGCCGCGCCCACCGCGACCTCCCAGCCATCGGCGCCGCACGGCATGCTCTCGCCTCGCGTCGAAGCCCTGCGCAAGCAAGCACTCGACGCCGCGAACGAGCCGAACCCCTGCGAACGCGGGTGGGCGGTCATGAGATCCTACGACGAGACCCGGGCCCTGCCCATGCCCATCCGCCGGGCCAAGGCCATCGCCGCGTTCGTTGAGAGCCGCACACTCACGCTCGACGAAGGCGACTTGCTGGCGGGCCGCGTCTCGCGCCTTGTTTCCGGCCACCCCGGCATCCACGAGGGCTACCGATGGGCCGCCGCCGCAGCCTACCCCGACGTCCATCCCAACCCACAGATCATCGAGGACTCCCCAGCGCCACACGATTTTGTGGCGTTCTACAAGGGCTGGGCGCAACGCCACGTCCCAGTCGGCGCCAAGGTGCAAGCGATCACGCCCCAGGAGGTACGGGACGCGATGGCTGTGCAAGCCTTCGCTGCGAGCGGCGTGGACTTTGGCCATCGGCTCCCGCGCTACCCACTCATCCTTGAGAAGGGAGCCGCCGGCATCCGCGACGAGGCGAACGCCCACCTGGCCGCGCTCGACCACACCCAAGCCGACAGCGTCCGCCAGGACGCGTTCTACCGGTCCATCGTCATCATCTGCGACGCGATGATCGGCTACGGCCGGCGCTGGGCGGACGCGCTTTCCCAATTGGCCGCCGGCCAGAGCGACGGCGCACGCCGCGGCGAGCTTGAGCAGATGGCCCAGGTCTGCCGCCGCGTGCCGGAACACCCGGCTCGCACGTTCAGGGAAGCCGCCCAGTGCGTGTGGTTCATGGTCGCCATCAACCAAGCCGAGACCATCGGCTCGGCGACGAGCTTCGGCCGCCTCGACCAGTATCTGCTCCCCTACTACGAGGCCGACCTCGCGGCCGGCCTCCTCACCCGTGAACAGGCGCTCGAACTCATCGAGTGCCTGTTCCTGAAATGCTACCGCACGTTCGACTTCCATCACACCATGCTCGGCGGATTGACGCCGGACGGCCGGGATGCGACGAACGCCCTGTCTTACCTCTGCCTGGAGGCGACCGCGGCCCTCCGCACCCCGCGCGATATTTGCGTCCGCGTGCATCAAGGCTCGCCGCGCGCCTTCCTCCTCGAAGGCCTCCGGGTCGCGCGGATCGGCCTGGGCCGGCCGGACTTCTTCAACGACGACGTCATGATTCCCGCGCTCACGCGCGCGGGAATCCCGCTTGAAGACGCGCGAGACTACTCGGCCATCGGGTGCGTGGAGGTGACCATCCCTGGCAAGTGCAACAGTCGCACCATGTGCCAGGCGATGAACCTCGCCAAGGTCCTTGAGATCACGCTGAACCGCGGCAAATGCGCGCTCACGGGCAAGCAAGTCGGCATTGCCAATGACACGGACTTCCCAACGTATGAATCCCTCCACCGCGCGTACCGCAAGCAAGCCGAACGCTTCATCCGAATGGCCATCGAGCAGGACGTGCGCGGCTACGTGCTGCAAGCCACCGAGCACCCCTTTCCTGTCCTCAGCGCGCTCACCGTCGGTTGCATGGAGAGCGGCCGCGACGTGATGGACGGTGGCGCGGTCTACAACCCGTCTGGCGTCAACCTCTTCGGCGTGGCCAACGTGGCCGACTCGCTCGCGGCGATCAAGAAGCTTGTCTACGAAGACCAAGCGTTGGCGCTCGACGAACTGCGCGCCGCGCTCGCCACGAACTTCGAGGGCAACGAGCCGCTGCGGCAGATGCTCCTCGCACGCGTCCCCAAGTTCGGCAACGACGACCCGTACGTGGACCAGATCGCAGCCGACGAAGCGGCGTTCTATTGCGACGAAGTGGCGAAGTATCCCACGCCTGAGGGCGGAAAGCACCATGCGCTCATCTTTGGCTGCACCCCGGCGTCCACGTTCCAGGTGGGGCCCAAGACGGACGCCTGCGCGGACGGACGCCTGGCCAAGTCGCCGCTGGCCACGAGCGTCAACCCCTCCCACGGCCGCGAGCTATCGGGCGTGACCGCGGAGTTGAACTCGGTCGCCCGAATCGACGGCACAAAAGCGCCGGGCGGGATTTCGTTCATCGTCGATCTGCACCCCACCGCGGTCGAAGGCGACGCGGGGCTGGACAAGTTCCTCTCCCTACTGCTCACGTTCTTCCAGCGCGGCGGCGCCGAGGTGGGCTTCAACGTGTTCCGCGAGGAGCAGCTCCGCGAGGCCCAGCAGAACCCCGGCGAGAACGCGCACATCATGGTGCGCGTCTTTGGTTTTTCCACGCAGTTCGTGTCGCTCGATCCCGACTTGCAGGAGTACGTCATCAAGAAGACGAAGCACGCGACTTGACGGCGGGCTGCCCAATTGGAGTCTTAGCTCCTTAGCGCGAATCTCCCGACAACATGTTGTCGATGTCGCTGAACGCCAGCACGGGGCTTGTCCCCGATGGCGCCGACTTAACGGTTTTCAGCGCCGTAGGCGCGGCAGTCAATAGCCAGGCGGCGGGGGTCAACGGCCGCCCGGGGACCCAAGGCGTAAGCCTTGGGAACGCTGATCGCGGCGTTCACAGAGCCCCGCAAGGGGCGACAGTACCGTGCGAACGGGCATACTGTCGCCTCTACGAGGCTCTCACTCCGTTGCCTGTTTGCTTACCCAAGGCTTACGCCTTGGGCTATTCACTGTCGCCCCGTCGGGGCTTCCGAAGGCCATCCAGCGCTTAAGTCAGCGCCATTGGGGCTTGTCCCCGTGTCGCTGGGCGGCGGGGGCCGCAGGCCGCCCAGGGGGCACAGGATTGCCGACTACTGCGCGGCTCCCTGTCATCCCTCGCCCCTTTCCTTGCCGAATCTCGCTCGCCTTCGGCGGGCGAGATTCGGCAAGGAAAGGGGAAACAGGGTGTGGCTGGTTCCGCGGTAGTCGGTAATCATCGCTACGCTGGGGCAAGCCCAGCGCGGGCGGGAGGACAGCCCGCAGTTCGGTGGACGCGCGGCGCAGCCGCCTCTTCCTGCAAGCAACGTCTTGCAGGAAGCCTAGTGCCTTAGGGCAAATCTCGCGACAACATCTTGTCGATGTTCTGTCACTCTCCTACTCTTCGTCTTACTCTTTGTCCTACTCCTCCGCCGTGTCATGC
>JAJRTI010001003.1 GCA_024278415.1 Planctomycetota bacterium
CCCGCTTGTAGTAGGCCCGTAAGGGCCTTCCCCTGGACTGCCCCCGCTTGTAGTAGGCCCGTAAGGGCCTTCCCCTGGACTGCCCCCGCTTGTAGTAGGCCCATAAGGGCCTTCCCCTGGACTGCCCCCGGCTTGTAGTAGGCCCGTAAGGGCCTTCCCCTGGGACTGCCCCCGCTTGTAGTAGGCCCGTAAGGGCCTTCCCCTGGACTGCCCCCGGCTTGTAGTAGGCCCGTAAGGGCCTTCCCCTGGACTGCCCCCGGCTTGTAGTAGGCCCGTAAGGGCCTTCCCCCGGACTGCCCCCGCTTGTAGTAGGCCCGTAAGGGCCTTCCGCTCGGGTGGCGATTCGCCATTGGAGCAGAGGGCGCCTTTACGGTCGCCACTACGAGCGGGTTGCACCCGCGGTCGCACGCAGGTGAGCCTAGCACATGGACATCCGTGGCCCGCCCGAGTGGTGACGAAAGGTGACCGCCTTCCGCTCCTGGGTGGCGGGCGAGGTCGCCAACCTTTGACAGCACCGGCGCGCTTCGCGATAATGCCGAGCAGAGCCCCTGGCCACTCCAATCGAGGCGCTTGTGAAGATCGCGCTCATCAATCCGCCCATCACGTCCTTGGAGCGCTACGGCCGCGACATCGGCGATATTGGCGGCCATCAGGCGCCACTGGGGCTGTGCTGCCTGGCGGCGTATCTGGAGCGCGAAGGCCACCACGTGCAGATCATCGACGCGGAGATGCTCCGCCTTAGCGTCGAGACGGTCGCGGCCCGCGTCAAGCTGTTCTCGCCGACTCTCATCGGCATCACCTCGACCACGGTCGCCTATCATCGGGCTCGCGCGGTAGCCCAAGCTCTGCGGGAGGCCATGCCCGACCGGCCGGTCATCATCGGGGGCCCGCACGCGACGTCCAATCCTGAAGACACGCTCAAGTCCGGCCTTTTCGACGCGGCCGTGCTGCGCGAGGGCGAACGGGCTGTGGCGCAACTGGTCCGCGCACTCGAGCGGGGCTCGCCGCTGGCCCGCGTCAAGGGGATCGCGTATCTCGACGACGGCCGCGTCCACATCAACACTCCCCAGCCCTACATTGCGGACCTCGACTCCCTGCCGTTCCCCGCGTTCCACTTGCTCGAAGACCGGGAGGCCTATCTCCCAGCGCTCACTTGCTACCTCAACAAGCCGGTCGTGAACCTGGTCACCAGCCGCGGCTGCCCGTTCGAGTGCATCTTCTGCGACAAGACCGTCTTCGGCCGGCGGTATCGCTTCAACTCGGCCGATTACGTGCTCGCTGAGGTCGAGCACATGGTCAAGGAATTTGGTGCGCGCGAGATCGCGTTCCTCGACGACAGCTTCACGGTGAAGCGCGAGCGCGTCATGGCGATCTGCAACGGCCTCCGGCGCATGCGCCCGCGGCTCACGTGGACGTGCATGACCCGCGCGAACATCGTGGACCGCGAGATGCTTCGGGAGATGAAGCGCGCCGGCTGCTGGCAAATCGCGGTTGGCGTCGAGAACGCGAACCAGCGGGTCCTCGACCTCAGCCACAAGGGCGAAACTATCGAGGACATCGAGCGCTGCATTCGCACCGCGAACAGCCTCGGCATCTTCGTCAAAGGTTTTTTCGTCATGGGCTTGCCGGGCGAGACCCGGGCGAGCATCGACGAGACCATTCGGTTCGCCAGGTCCGTGCCGCTCACGGACGCGGTCATTACGATGGCCACACCCATGCCCGGCAGCCGGTTCTACGACGACGCGCACCTGCACGGCGAACACCGGCCTGCGGCCTGGTCGGCCCTTTCGTATTGGCAGCCGGTATTCGTCCCAACTGGCCTCACGGCGGAATACCTCGCGCGTTCGCGCGACCGCTTCGAACGCCGCTTCTACGCGCGCCTGCCCATTGCCGCGCGGCAATTGCGCAAAATCCGCAGCATGCCGGAACTCTTCAAGTTCGCGCGCAACGTCTGGCGCGCAGGCTGGCAGCGCGCCATTGCCCACGCCGATGAGCCCACGCTGCCCCTCGGCGGTTCGTCGTAGGGAGGTTTATCGCCCATCGGCCGCCATGGAGCAACGGGCGATAAATCGCCCTACTACCAGCCTGGCCTCCTCGCGCCACACACATCAACAATCCCGACGCTTTACGATCGTTCCGGCCACGATCAGGAGCTACCCCAAACCAGCCGTGCTGGACGTGGACGTCCGGCGCCAGAGCACTTTTTGCAAGGAGGCCACCCATGATCAACTTGAAGACCATCCTCTTCCCAACCGATTTTTCGACCTTTTCCGACCACGCGCTCAAGTATGCCGTGTCGTTCGCTACGGAGTACGGCGCCAAGCTCCACATCCTCCACGTCATCGAGGACCTCACCAACGTCTCGTACTTCGAGGTCTTCCAAGTGCCCCTGCCAGCGAACTTCATGAGGGACGTGGAGGCCATGGCGCAGAAGCAGATGGACGACTTGCTGGGCAAGGACATTCTGAAAGGCCTCGAAGTGGAGCCCCTCATGCGCCGGGGCGTGCCGTACGTGGAGATTCTCGCGGCCGCGGCCGAGTTGGAAATCGATCTCATCACCATCGCCACACACGGCCGCACCGGGCTCCAGCAGATGCTCTTCGGCAGCACCGCGGAGAAGGTCGTGCGCAAGGCGCCGTGCCCCGTGCTCAGCATTCGCCACCCCGAACACGACTTCATCCTGGCCGGGCGGAACGCGCCGCAGGAATAGCTTCCATCGGCAGGTCTTCCATATCCGGGCGGCACGGGGATATCCGCTTTGTAGAACGGGAATACGGGGAATTGCTCTTGCTTCGTGTCACTTGGTCCCCCCCGCTTGGGCGCCCGCGGCCCCCCCTCCTCAATCTGCGGAACCTGTGGACGATCTCGGCAGTTCTCTCAGTTTGCCATCCCCTCCATCTCCGCCGCGCGTAGCATTCGCATTCGGATGCGGCCGTCCGGGCCAAAGTCGAAGAACACCGCGGCCACAAATCGCCCTGGCGCAGCGGCCATGACCTGCCGCGCCTGCGCCGGCGCCCCAACGCCCCAAGCCACGCGTCGGTCCAAGTAGAACGGCAAGTAGTACCCCGGGTAATCCAGCGGGTCGGCGATATTCATCGTGAGGCCCTCATCAAACTTCGTCATTGCGTTCAGTTCTCGAGAGATGCCGTACCACGGCTGGTAGAACCGGCGTTTGTGGATGATGTCCCACATCTGTATCCCCGTAACGATATGGGCCGCGAGCAAGGCGCCACAGCAAGCCCACGCTCCATACCTCCGAGCGACGCACTCCGCGCTCCCCGC